>JANXXF010000433.1 GCA_025350775.1 Actinomycetes bacterium | reverse complement strand
GAAAGCCGACCTCCGCCAACGGCTCACGCAGTCGGTCGACCAGATCGTCGATCAGATCCTGCGGCTGCCCGAGGGGGCGCGCTTCACCGTCAATGGCCCCGTCGTGCGCGACCGCAAGGGTGAGTTCCGCGACGTGCTCGAGCATCTCCGCGCCGAGGGCTTCACGCGCGTCAAGGTCGATGGCGAGGCGAAGCTGCTCGAGGACGAGATCGTGCTCGACAAGAAGTTCAAGCACACGATCGAGGTGGTCGTCGACCGGCTCGTCATGAAGCCCGACCTGCGCACGCGCCTCGCGCAGTCGATCGAGACCGCCGCTGCCCTCGCCGAGGGGCTCGTCGTGGTGGACGTCACCGACGGCGAGTCGATGACGTTCTCCGAGAACTTCGCCTGCCCGGAGCACGGCGTCTCGTTGCCGGAGCTCGAGCCGCGGATCTTCTCCTTCAACTCGCCCCACGGCGCCTGCCCGCGCTGCACCGGCCTCGGCGCCCAGCAGGAGATCGACCCCGACCTGCTCGTGCCCGACCCTGGCGTGGCCATTGCCGACGGTGCGCTCGTGCCCTGGTCGGTCGGCTTCTCGACGTTCTACGAAGCGGTCTTCCAGGCGATCGCCGACCGCTACGAGATCGACCTGACCATCCCCTGGGAGGACCTCACCGACAGGCAGCGCAGCCTCTTCCTGCAGGGCACCGGCAGCGAGAAGCTCTACGTCCAGTATCGCAACCGGATGGGGCGCAAGCGGGCGTACATGACGACGTTCGAGGGCATCGTGCCGAACCTCGAGCGGCGCTACAAGGAGACCGACTCGGCGCAGATGCGCGAGCGCATCGAGGAGTACATGTCGTTCCGGCCCTGCCCGGCGTGCAACGGCGCCCGGCTCAAGCCCGAGGTGCTCGCCGTCACCGTTGACGGGCAGAACATCCACGGCTTCACGCGGATGTCCGTCTCCGGGGCGCTCCGTTTCGTCGACGGCCTCCGGCTCAGCGAGACCGAGCAGCTCATCGGTGCGCGCATCCTCAAAGAGATCCGCGAGCGGCTCACCTTCCTCGACGACGTCGGCGTCGGCTACCTCTCGCTCGACCGTGCGGCCGCGACGCTCTCCGGCGGCGAGGCGCAGCGGCTCCGGCTCGCCACGCAGATCGGCTCGCAGCTCGTCGGGGTGCTCTACATCCTCGACGAGCCGTCGATCGGCCTGCACCAGCGCGACAACGACAGGCTGATCGGAACGCTCGAGCGGCTGCGCGCGCTCGGCAACACGGTGATCGTGGTCGAGCACGACGAGCAGATGATGCGCACCGCCGACTGGATCGTCGACATGGGGCCTGGCGCCGGCGAGCACGGTGGTTACGTTGTTGCCGAAGGCAACGCTGCCGCCGTGATGGCGACGCCCGCCTCGATCACCGGCAAGTTCCTCTCCGGTGAGCGCTCCATCCGCGTGCCCGACCGCCGCACTGCAGACAACGGCGTCCTCTCGGTACGGGGCGCCCGCATGCACAACCTCAAGGGCTTCGACGTCGACATCCCCGTCGCTAAGTTCGTCGTCGTCTCCGGCGTGTCCGGGTCGGGCAAGTCCACGCTCGTCAATGAGATCGTCTACAAGTCGCTCGCCGCGCGGCTCCAGCGGCTCCGCATCAAGCCCGGCGACCACGACGGGGTCGAGGGCATCGATGCCTTCGACAAGGTCATCGAGATCGACCAGTCGCCGATCGGGCGCACCCCGCGCTCGAACCCGGCGACCTACACCAAGCTCTTCGACCACATCCGCGAGCTCTACTGTCTGACGCCCGAGGCAAAGGCGCGCGGCTACAAGGCCGGGCGGTTCTCGTTCAACGTGCGCGGCGGCCGCTGCGAGACGTGCAAAGGTGACGGCCAGATCAAGATCGAGATGCACTTCCTGCCCGACGTCTACGTCCCGTGCGAGACGTGCAAGGGAGCGCGCTACAACCGCGAGACGCTCGAAGTGAAGTTCAAGGGGAAGTCGATCGCGGAGATCCTCGAGATGCCGGTCGAGGAGGCGCTCGAGTTCTTCGCGAAGATCCCGAAGCTCCGGCGGCGCCTGCAGACGCTCCACGACGTCGGCCTCGACTACATCAAGCTCGGCCAGCCGGCGACGACGCTCTCGGGCGGCGAGGCGCAGCGCGTCAAGCTCGCGTCGGAGCTGTCGAAAGTCGCGACGGGGAAGACGCTCTACATCCTCGACGAGCCGACGACCGGCCTCCATTTCGCCGACATCGAGAAGCTCCTCGAGACGCTGCAGCGGTTGGTGGACGGAGGCAACACGATGCTCGTGATCGAGCACAATCTCGACGTGATCAAGCAGGCCGACTGGGTCATCGACCTCGGCCCCGAGGGCGGCGAGGCCGGAGGCGAGCTCATCGCCGTCGGAACGCCCGAGGACGTCGCGGCTGTCGACGGCAGCTTCACCGGCCGTTTCCTGCGCGAGATTCTCCCGGCGCGGGCGGTGGTGGCGGCGTGAGTGAACTCTCGCGCAGCGAGTCTGGTTCCGGCTACGACGGCGCGGCCGTGCTCGGCGGCGTGCTCGCGACGGTCTTCTTCCCGCTCATCTCGCTCATTGCTGCGCTCCTGCTCCAGGGAAGCCAGCCCGATCCGGTCAAGCGCGGGCAGCTGCGCACCTGGGCGAAGGTGTCGGCCGGCTGGATCGCAGTCCAGGTGATCTTCTTCGTGTTCATCTTCATCGCGATCGCGTCGATGGCGAGCGGACTCCACGGTTGATGGCGGAAGCTGCGCCCAGTACGCCGCTTGAGCGCAACTGGTGGCTGCGCGCGGCGGCCGTTCTCGTCGCGCCGCGGGCCGTCTTCGTCCCGTTGCGAGACGAGTCGGAAGTGGAAGAGGTCGACAAGCGGCAAGAGGCGCTGACGGCGCTGATCGGGCTGGCCGGGATCTCGGCCGTGCTCGGGACGCCGGTCGCGCGCGGGTTCCTGAACTCCAACTCGGTCGCGGTTCTGCCGGTCTGGGCGTTCGTCGGCGGCGCCTTCTACGCGCTCGCTGTCTACTGGATCGGGGGTGGCCTGCTCTTCGGCGCCGCGCGGCGGCTCGGCGGGCTCGGCAGCTACCGCCGCGCCCGGAGTCTCGTCGCGCTCGCCTCGGCGCCGGTCGCGCTTGCACTTTTCACGCTCTGGCCCGTGCGGATCGCGATCTACGGCGAATACCTCTTCCGCTGGGGAGGGGACGACTGGGGGCCGGGTGACCGCACGTTCGGCGGCCTGTTCTACGCAGCGTTTGTGTGGAGCGCGCTGCTGCTTCTCATCGGCGTCCGCACCGTCCACGGCTGGAGTTGGGTGCGCAGCGCGGCGACCGTCGCGCTCGCAGCCGCGCTACCGGTGCTGATCGTCCTCGCGACGCACGTACACAGTTAGCCGCG
>JANXXF010000413.1 GCA_025350775.1 Actinomycetes bacterium | reverse complement strand
ATCGACTCCATGCCACCGGCGACGACCACGTCGTGCTCGCCGGAGCGGATCATCAGGTCGGCGATCTGGATCGCGCGCATGCTGGACGCGCACACCTTGTTGACGGTGTCGGCAGGGGTCTCCCGGGGGATCCCGGCGCCGATCGCCGCCTGCCGCCCGGGCGCCTGGCCTGCTCCGCCCTGTAGCACCTGCCCCATCACGGCGTACTCGACGGCCGCCGGCTCGACGCCCGCGCGCTCGAGCGCCGCGTGGATCGCGATCGCCCCGAGCTGCGTGGCGCTCTGCCGGGCGAGCCCGCCCCCGAGCTTGCCGAAGGGTGTGCGGACAGCGCTGACGATCACGGAGCGGCTCATGCCGGCAACCGTAGCGAACTGCGCCCACGCGGTTTGACGTGCCTGCAAGCGTTCCCGTACCCTGACGGGCGTGACTTCCGTCTCCCGCACCTCCTGGGCCTGGTCGTGGCGCAGCGAGCGCGGCGGGAGCCGTGCCTGACCCGCGCTCAGGCCGAACAGCCCGCCCGCTCGCTCCAGACCCGACGCAAGGCGGGTTTTCTCGTTGTGCCCGACACCATGCCCACACCCACCCTGATACCCACTGACCTCGTCACGCCACTCGGCGCGTACCTGCGCCTGCGCGGGCCCGGCCGCGCGTCGTTTCTGCTCGAGTCGGTCGATCAGGGCCGCCTCGGCCGCTACTCGCTGATCGGCAGCGGCACGCGCGTGGTCGACCTCGCCGAGGCCGAACGCTGCAACGAGCCGGTGGTCGGCCACGTCGGCTACGACTGGATCGCCCGGCTCGAGCCGACGGTACCGCTGCCCGGGCCGGGGCGCGGGCTGCCCGAGAGCCAGTTCGTGGTGGCCGACCAGCTCGTCCGCTTCGACCATGTACGCGGGGTCGCCGAAGTGCTGCGCGGCGACGCGGACGAGATCGCCGCGCTGCTCGACGCGCCGGTGGCAGCGCTGTCGGGAGCATCCGGGTACCCGTCTGGCCCGATTCGGCGCACGCCGTCGCAGGCCGAGCACGAGGCCGGCGTGCTGCGCTGCCAGGAGTACATCCGCGCCGGCGACGCGTTTCAGATCGTGCTCTCCCAGCGCGCCGAGCGGCCGACCTCGGCGACCGCGCTGGCGATCTACCGCGCCCTGCGCCGCGTCAACCCGTCGCCGTACCTCTTCCTGCTGGAGCTCGACGGCATGGCACTGATCGGCTCCTCTCCGGAGACGCACGTCAAACTGGAAGGCACGCGCGCCAGCCTCAACCCGATCGCGGGCACGACCCCGGTCGGCGACGGCGACGCCGAGCGGCTGCTCACCTCGGAGAAGGATCGGGCGGAGCACGTCATGCTGGTCGACCTCGGGCGCAACGACCTGTCGCGGGTGTGCAAGCCGGGGACAGTGCACGTCGAGCGCTTCCTCCAGGTCGAGCGGTTCTCGCACGTCACACATCTCGTCTCGGAGGTGGCCGGCGAGATCCGCGACGGCTTCACCGCCTGGGACCTGCTGCGCGCGACCTTCCCCGCCGGCACCGTCTCGGGCGCGCCGAAGGTGCGAGCGATGCAGATCATCTCCGAGCTGGAGGGCTTCCGGCGCGGCTTCTACGCCGGCGTCGTCGGGTACCACATCCCCGGCGTCGGCCTCGACACGTGCATTGCGCTGCGGACGATGCAGCTGCGCGACGGCGTCGCCCATCTGCAGGCCGGGGGCGGCCTCGTCGCCGACTCCGACCCGACCGCCGAGCACCTCGAGTGCCTCAACAAGCTCGCCGCGATCGAGCGCGCGATCGACCTCGCCGAAGCGGAGATCCGATGACCGGCCCGATCCTGCTGATCGACAACTACGACTCGTTCACCTACAACCTGGCACACCTCTTCGGCGAGCTGGGCTGGGAGGTGGACGTGCGCCGCAACGACGCGATCACCGTCGTGGAGGCGCTGGCGCTCGAGCCGTCGCATCTCGTCATCTCGCCCGGCCCCGGCCGGCCCGAGGCCTCGGGCGTGTCGCTGGCGCTGATCGAGGCGTTCGCCGGGCGCACGCCGATCCTCGGGGTCTGCCTCGGCCACCAGGCGATCGTCGCCGCGTTCGGTGGCACCATCGGCGCGGCGCAGAAGCTCGTGCACGGGAAGGCGACGACGGTACGCCACGACGGCAAGGGCATCTTCGCCGACATCGAGCAGGACTTCGAGGCGGGCCGCTACCACTCGCTGGCGGCGACGCTCGTGCCGGACGTGCTGGAGGTCACGGCCACCGCCGCCGACGGCGAGGTGATGGCGGTGCGCCATCGGCTGCTCACGATCGAGGGGGTGCAGTTCCACCCCGAGTCGGTGCTGACGCCATGCGGGTCGCGGCTCGCGCGGAACTTCCTGGGCGAGCGGCCGTGACCGCCGCCGCGCCGCCGCCCGCGCCGCCGGTGCCGCCCGCGCAGCCCGCGCAGCCCGGTCACTCCGCGGCCATCCAGCGCGCGATCTCCCGCGTCGTCGGCGGCGACAACCTCACCCGGGCCGAGGCGCGTGCCGCGATGGGCGCGATCATGGCCGGCGAGGCGACGCCGGGGCAGGTCGGCGGGCTGCTGATCGGGCTGCGCATGAAGGGTGAGACCGCGGAGGAGATCTGCGGCTGCGCCGAGGCGATGCGCGAGCACGCGCTCGCCGTGCGCCCCGTCCGCACCGACCTGGTAGACACGGCCGGCACCGGCGGTGACGGCGCCCGCACGTTCAACATCTCGACGGCAGCCGCGCTGCTCGCCGCCGCTGCGGGTGCCGGCGTGGCGAAGCACGGCAATCGCGCCGTCTCGTCGGCGTCGGGGTCGGCCGACGTGCTGGAGGCGCTCGGCTTCCGCCTGGAGCTGCCGGCCGAGCGCGTGGCTGCGTCGATCGACGCGCTCGGCTTCGGCTTCCTGTTTGCGCCGAGCTACCACCCGGCGCTGCGCCACGCAGGCCCCGTGCGCCGCGAGCTGGCCACCCGTACCGTCTTCAACGTGCTCGGCCCGCTGACGAACCCGGCCGGCGCGCGCGCCCAGGTCGTCGGCGTGTACGAGGACCGGCTGGTGCGCACGATCGCCGAGGTGCTCGCGTCGCTGGGCGCGCACCGCGCCTACGTCGTGCACGGCGCCGACGGCATCGACGAGCTCTCCCCCACCGGCCCCAACCTCGTGTGCGAGGTGCGGGACGGCGCGGTACGCGAGCTGGTGATCGACCCGATCGACCTGGGCGTACCACGCTGCTCGCCGGCCGAGCTGACCGGGGGCGACGCCGCAGCGAACGCCGAGACGATCCGCCGCGTGTTCGCCGGAGCCGACCGCGGCGGCAAGCGCGACGCGATCCTGCTCAACGCGGCAGCGGCGCTGACCGTCGCCGGTCACGCCGGCGACCTGCGCGAGGGCCTCGCCCTCGCGGGCGCGACACTCGACTCGGGCGCCGCCGCAGAGCGGCTCGCTGCGCTCGTCGCATTCTCTCGACAGGAGGTCACCAGCTAGTGGGACGGCTCCGCGACGCACTCGCCCGCCCGGGCCTGCAGGCCATCGCCGAGGTGAAGCGGCGCTCGCCCTCAATGGGCGCGCTGCGACCGGGTGCCGACCCGGCCGAGCTGGCTGCGCGCTTTGCCGCCGCCGGCGCCGCCGCGATCTCGGTGCTCGTCGACGCCCGTTTCGACGGCACCGTCGACGACCTGCGCGCGGCCCGGGCCGCCACCGACGCGCCGCTGCTGGGCAAGGGCTTCTTCACCTCGGAGGAGCAGATCCGCGAGCTGAAGGACGCCGGCGCCGACGCCATCCTGCTGCTGCTACGCGACCTCGACGACGCGCAGACGGCGCACCTGCAGGCGTTCGCGCGCTCGCTCGGCCTGGACGCCCTGGTGGAGGCGCACGACGCCGCCGAGGTGGTGCGCGGCATCCGGCTCGGCGCCGACCCCTTCGGCATCAACTGCCGCAACCTGACAACCTTCGCGCTCGATCGCGGGACGCAGCTCGAGCTGCTCGCCTCGGTGCCCGCCGACGGCCGGGTGCTGATCGCCGAGAGCGGCGTGCACACCCGTGCCCAGGGCGCGGCGGCCGAGCTCGCCGGCGCCGACGCGATCCTCTGCGGCACTGCGCTGATGCAGGCGGCCGACCCCGCCACGAAGCTGCGCGAGCTGCTGTCGCGGCCGCTGGTCAAGGTGTGCGGGCTGACGCGCGAGGAGGATGTCGCCGCCGCCGTGGACGCCGGGGCCGATCTGCTCGGCTTCGTACTCGCCGAAGGCAGCCCGCGGCGCGCCGGCGGCGTCCTACCCACTCCCGAGGGTGTGCTCTCGGTCGCGGTCTGGGTGGGCGAGACAGGCCCCTCGACAGCCGACCTCGACCAGGTGCACGAGCGCGCGAAAGGCGCTGTCCGCGGTCGCGAGGCGACGCTGCTGCGCCACGGCCTGCCCGTCGCCCGTGTGCTCGACCTCCCCTGGGAAGGCAGCGACCCCGGCCACTGGGAGGCGGCAGCCGCAGCCGCGCGCAGCGAGCGGATCGTCCTCGCAGGCGGCCTCGGCCCCGACAACGTGCGCGCCGCGATCGCCGCAGTCCGCCCCTGGGCGGTGGATGCAGCGCGTAGCCTGGAGAGCGCTCCCGGCATCAAGGATCACGACCTCATCCGCTCATACGTGGAGGCAGCCCGATGACCACAGCAGACGCAGCCGTGCGGCGTACCTACGGCGGCTACGGCGGCCGCTACGTCCCCGAGACGCTGATCCCCGCGCTCGACGAGCTCGAGGCCGGCTGGGCGGAGGCGAAGGCCGACCCAGCGTTCCAGGCCGAGCTCGATCACCTGCTGGCCACCTACGCGGGCCGCCCCACGCCGATCACGCTGGCCGAGCGGTTCTG
>JANXXF010000447.1 GCA_025350775.1 Actinomycetes bacterium | reverse complement strand
CCCCCCCCACCGTTTCCACCCCCGGGTACGCTGAGCCGGTGGCGAAGCCTGCAGTCCAGTTCTCCTGCTCAGAGTGCGGCACGACGACGGCGCGCTGGCTCGGCAAATGCCCCGGCTGCGGGTCGTTTGGCACGCTGATCGAGGAGCTGCGCGCCGTACCGGGCGGCAGCGGTGGGCGAGGCGCGGCCGGCGGGCCGGGTGGCGGCCCCGACAAGGCGCGGGTACCGCTCCACCTCGCCGACGTCCACGCCGAGGATGCCGACCGCATCCCGACCGGCGTCGCGGAGCTCGATCGCGTGCTGGGCGGCGGCCTCGTGCCCGCCTCGCTCGTGCTCGTCGGCGGAGAGCCAGGCGTCGGCAAGTCGACGCTGCTGCTCTCGGCGCTCGGTGCGATGTCGCGGGACCGCCGGGCCCTGCTCGTCACCGGTGAGGAGTCGCTCGCCCAGGTCAAGCTGCGCGCCGACCGGCTCGGCGGCTGCGACCGCGTCGAGCTGCTCGCCGAGACCGACCTCGACGCGATCGAGCAGACGCTGATCGCCGAGAAGCCAGCGGTCTGCGTGATCGACTCGGTACAGACGCTGTACGCGCCCGACCTCGGCTCGGCGCCCGGCTCGGTGGCGCAGGTGCGCGAGGCGGCGGCGCGGCTGCTGCGCGTGGGCAAGGAGAACGGCATCGCGATCTTCCTCGTCGGCCATGTCACGAAGGACGGGGCGGTGGCGGGGCCGCGCGTGCTCGAGCACCTCGTCGACTGTGTGCTGCAGTTCGAGGGCGACCGCTACCGCGAGCACCGTGTGCTGCGCGCCGTCAAGAACCGCTTCGGCTCGACCAACGAGCTCGGCGTCTTCGAGATGACCGCGGACGGGCTGATCGGCGTGCCCGACCCGTCGGAGGTGTTCGGGCGGACGGCCGGGGGAGAGGTGGGGGCGGCGGTGGCGTGTGCGCTCGAGGGCACGCGGCCGATCCTGCTGGAGATCCAGTCGCTCGTCGCGCCCACCGACCTGGCGATGCCGCGCCGCGTCGGCACCGGTGTCGACCCCAAGCGGCTGGCGATGATCGTGGCGGTGCTGGCGCGGCACGCGCGGCTGCCGCTCGGCCAGGCCGACGTCTTCGTCAATGTCGCCGGCGGCGTGCGCATCGACGAGCCCGGCGCCGACCTCGCGATCGCGCTGGCAATCGCCTCCGCGGCCCGCGGCGTGGCGGTGCGCGACAGCGTCGTCGCGTTCGGCGAGATCGGGCTGACGGGGCGGCTGCGCGTGGCGACCCAGGCGGAGCGGCGCCTCGACGAGTGTGGCAAGCTGGGCCTGAAGGCGGTCGTCGCTCCGGTCGGCACCCCCGCCCGGGCAGGGCTGCGGGTGATCGAGGCCGAGACGATCCGCGACGCCCTGAGCGCCGCGCTCGAGGCTCGCGAGCGCCCCGGCTGACGTTCTGCGAGCGCTCTGACGAGCGGCACCGCCGGGGCGTTCGAGCGAAATAGACGGAGTTCGGGGGGTCCGGTACAATTCCTTCTCCGCTGGCGGCGTCTACTCGATCCGTCGGCGGTTTTGATTGACTCGCAGCGACTAGGGGAGGCTCGGCGTGTACGAAGTCGGCGAAAAAGTGGTGTATCCGCATCACGGAGCCGGTACCGTCGTCTTGCGCGAGGCCCGTACGGTCCTCGGTGTCGAGCGCGAATACCTGACGATTCGCATCCTGCACAACGACATGACGGTCAACGTCCCTGTCGACAGTGCGGAGAAGGTCGGCCTGCGCGGCGTCATCGACGAGGAGACCGTGCTCCTGGTCGTGAAGGCGCTGACCGGCGGTGGCACGGTGATGCCGAAAAACTGGAATCGCCGCTTCAAGCACAACCGCGACAAGATGAAGACCGGTGACATCTTCGAGCTCGCCGAGGTCGTCCGGAACCTCTCGTTGCGCGATCACGAGAAGGGCCTCTCGACCGGCGAGAAGCAGATGTTCGTAAAGGCGAAGAAGATTCTCGTCAGCGAGCTGATGTACGCGAAGGGCATGGAAGAGGACGAGACAGCCATCTGGCTCGACGACGTCCTCGCCGGCACCGGCGCAAAGAAGAAGACCGTGAAGGCCAAGGCCGAGCCTGTCGCTGCCGCTGCGAACGCCTAGCTTCTGTTGAGCACCTGGGCCGTTCTTGCTGCCGCAGGCCGGGGCGAGCGTCTCGGTGCGGACCTGCCGAAGGCGTTCGTCCCGTTCGGGGGCCGTGTGCTGCTCGCCGAGAGCATGGCCCGGCTGGACGCGTGCGAGTGGGTCGACGGGGTCGTTGTGGCGACGCCGGAGGGCTGGGAGGAGCCGGCGATCCTGCTGGCCGAGGAGCTCGGCTGCGACAAGGTGTCGGCGGTCGTCGTAGGCGGCGCGTCACGGGCGGAGTCGGTGCGGCTCGCCGTTGCCGAGATCCCCGAGGACGCCGCGGTGATCCTCGTCCACGACGCGGCCCGGCCGCTGCTGCCGGCCGCCGTCGTCGACCGCCTGCTGCGCGCGCTGCTGAGCGGGTTCGACGGTGCCGTGCCGGGGCTGCCGCTCGCCGACACGATGAAGCGCTGGCGCGACGGCGTCGTCGTCGAGACGCTGGTGCGGTCGGAGCTCGTGGCGGTGCAGACACCGCAGGCCTTCCTCGCGGACGTGTTGCGACAGGCCCTGCGCGGTGACATCGCCGACTCGACCGACTGCTCGTCGCTCGTCGAGCGGGCAGGGGGGCGCGTGACGGTGGTGCCGGGCGACCCGTGCCTCGCCAAGGTGACGGGGCCCGCGGACGTGGCTCGCCTGCTGGCGCTACTCGCGGCAGGGGCGTAAGGGCGGGACGCGCGGCGTGATCGTCGACTACCACATGCACCTGCGCGGCTCGGTTGCGGCGGGGCCCGAGCCGCTCGTGCACACCGTCGAGGCGATCGAGCGCTTCGTCGAGGTTGCCGCCGCCCGCGGCGTCGACGAGATCGGCTTCACCGAGCACGACTACTACTTTCGGCAAACGCGCGAGGTGTGGCGCACCGGGTACCAGCTGGAGCGCTGCCTGTTCGACATCGAGGACTACGTCGGCGCCGTCGTCGAGGCGAAGCGCCGCGGCCTGCCGGTGAAGCTGGGCCTCGAGGTGGACTGGTGGCCAGGCGGCAACGAGCGCCTGCACGAGCTGCTGGCGCCGTACCCCTGGGACTTCCTGCTGGGGTCGGTGCACTGGGTCGACGACCTGGCGATCGACTTCGAGCCGGGGCTGTGGGCGGTGCGCTCGGTGGACGACGTGTGGCGCGGCTACGGTGCTGCCGTGAGCGATCTGGCACGCAGCGGGCTCGTCGACGTCCTGGCGCATCCCGACCTGGCGAAGGTGTTCGGGCGGCGGCCGTCGGCGGAGGTGCTGCGCGAGGTGCAGGAGCAGATCGTGGTGGCCGCGCTGGCGGGCGGGTGCGCCGTCGAGATCTCGACGGCGGGGCTGCGCAAGCCGGTCGGCGAGCTGTACCCGTCGCCGGAGCTGCTCTCCGCCTGCTGCCAGGCCGGCGTGCCGCTGACGCTGGCGTCCGATGCGCACGTGCCCGACAACGTCGGCCGCGACTTCGACGTGGCGCTCGAGCTGGCCCGCGTGGCCGGATACGAGACGGTGACGGTGTTCGAGGGGCGGGTGGCGCGGCAGGAGCCGCTGGGGCCGCTGGTGCCGCGGGCGCAGCTGGTGCCGGCATGAGCGACGACCTGCGCATCGGCACCGGCTTCGACGCGCACGCGCTGGAGCGCGGAGTGGCGCTCGTGCTGGGCGGCGTCCGCATCGAGCACGAGTTCGGGCTGGCCGGGCACTCCGACGGCGATGTGATCGCGCACACCATCACCGACGCGATCCTGGGCGCGGCGAACCTCGGCGACATCGGCACGCACTTTCCCAACACGCCGGAGTGGAAGGGCGCCGACTCGCTGGAGCTGCTCGGGCGGGCCTACGCGGTGGTGCGCGAGGCGGGCTGGGAGCTCGTCAACGTCGACTGCGTGCTGATCGGGCAGGAGCCCAAGATCGCGCGCTACCGCGACGAGATGTGCGAGCGGCTGGCGGCGGCGCTGGGCGTCGACGCGGGGCGCGTCAGCGTACGTGCGACGACGACGGACTTCCTCGGCTTCCTCGGGCGCAGCGAGGGTCTGGCCGCCCAGGCTGTCGCGCTGCTGCGCCGGCGCTAGCGGGCGGCGGGCGCCGGGAGCGCTCGGACTCCCCGTGGGCGCTCGGAGTCCCCGTGGGCGCTAGCGGGCGCCCTTCTGCACGAGCGCAACTCCGACTGCGGCGAGCGCCATGCCCCCGGCCATCGCCCAGCTCACCGTCTCGCCGAACCAGGGCCACGCCATGAGCGCCGTGAACGGCGGCACGAGGTAGAAGAGGCTGGCGACGCGCGCCACCTCCATGCGGCGGATCAGCCAGAGCAGGCCGAGGATCGCGCCGACCGAGAGCACCGACGACATCCACACGAGCGACGCCGCGAGCTGCCACGTCCACTCGACGTGCATCGGCTCGAAGCTGGCGGCCAGGATCAACGCGGCGATGGCGGCGGCGCCGAACTGGCACGCGGTGCCGCTGCGCAGGTCGATGCCGGCGCAGTAGCGGCGCTGGTACACCGTCGCGGCGGTGATGCCGAGGAGCGCCGCCAGGGCGAAGCCGAGCCCCGACGTGGTGGCGCTGTCGAAATGCACCTTGCGCTCGACGACGAGAGCGACGCCGCCGAGCCCGATGCCGAGGCCGAGCCACTGCAGCGGCAGGACGCGCTCCTTCAGGACCGGCCCGACGATGCACGCGGACAGCAGCGGCTGGACGCCGACGACGAGGGCGGTGACCCCGGCCGCGAGGCGATGGTCGATCGCCGTGAACACGCCGCCGACGTAGATGGTCTGCAGCAGCAGGCCGACGACTGCCGAGTGGAAGGCCTCGCGGCGGGTGGGGCGGCGGGCGCGCATCGCCAGCGAGACCGCGACGAGCAGGACGAACGTGATCGAGAAGCGCAGGGTGACCAGCGTCATCGGGTCGGCGTAGGTGACGCCCTCGCGGGCGACGACGAAGCCGGTCGACCAGAGCAGCACGAACAGGCCCGGCGCGATGGCGATGATGCGGCCCCGGCCCATCGTCGCAGGGTATCGTCGCTCTCCATGCCCGTGCGCATCTGCTCGCTGCTGCCCAGCGCCACCGAGATGGTCGGCGCGCTGGGGCTGCTCGACTCGCTGGTGGGCGTGTCGGCGGAGTGCGACTTCCCGGCGGCGGCGCGGGGCAAGCCGGTGGTGACTGCTGCCCGCGTGGACACGAGCGCGCTGGGGAGCCTGGCGATCGATGCGGCCGTGCGCCAGGCGCTGCAGGAGGGCCGGTCGCTGTACGCGATCGACGAGGAGCTGATCAGGGGCCTGGCGCCCGACCTGATCCTCACCCAGGATCTGTGCACGGTGTGCGCGGTGTCGAGCGGCGAGGTGGCGCTGTGCGGCATCGAGGCCGAGACGATGGTGCTGGACGCGCACACGATCGCCGAGATCGGCGACTGCGTGCTGGCGCTGGGGGCGCGGCTGGGGGTGCCCGAGCGCGCGGCAGCGGTCGTTCGCGCGATGCGCGAGAAGGTTGCCGCGGTCGAGGCCGCCGTGGCGGGCGCGGCGGCGGGGGCGGCGGGC
>JANXXF010000436.1 GCA_025350775.1 Actinomycetes bacterium | reverse complement strand
CTCGCCCGGGGAGAGACTCATAGCGAAAACAATACTCTCAGTGGGCTCGCCTCAGCCGATACCAGGCAAGCTGCGTCGTGTAGGAGGGCCGCGACGGGGCAAGTGCGAGCGCCCGCTCACGGGCGGCGCCGTCGCAGTCCGCGAGATCGAGGTACTTCGCCAGGTCGCGTTGCTCGTCCTCGATCTCGACCTCCTCCAGCTCCAGCCCGTTCTCGCTGAAGAGCACCCGCAGCTCGGAATCGCCCAGCAGCCGGGTGTGCGAGACGTCACGGGCCCGCTCGAAGCGGTCGACGGCGGCCGCCGCGTCGGCGTCGCCCGGCGCGATCTGGTCGACGACGACCACGGTGCCGCCGACGCGCGTGACGCGCACGAGCTCCGCCAGCGCCCGCTCGGGGTCGGCGATGTGGTGGAGGCTGCGGATCGTGCCGGCGAGATCGAACTCGCCGTCGGCGGCCGGCAGCGCGGTGGCGTCGCCCTCGACGAAGCTGACGTTGGGGAACCCGGCCGCACGGGCGCGGCCCTCCGCGAGCAGCTCCGGCACGAGGTCGACGGCGACCACCTCGCGAACGAGTGGCGCCAGCGCGAAGGCGAGCGCGCCGGTGCCTGCCGCGACGTCGATCGCCCGCTCCGTGCCCGTCGTCGGCACGAAGGCGCGCACCCGCTCGGCTAGCGCGGCACGGCGGCGCTCCTCGAGTCCGGCGACCTTCGTGGCGGTCGCGGCGAAGCGCGCCTTGACATCGTCCTGGTTCATAGTGCTCCCTCCTGGCGCGCAAGGGCGAGCGCCTCGTCTCTGTTGGTGATGCTGCCAACTGCTCGCTCCTCGTCGATCAGGGCGAGAATCCTGCCGATCTCGGGGCCAGGCGGCAGGCCGAGCTCGTCGCCGCGCAGCAGGGGCTCGGCCGGCTCGGCCGCCCGGGCGCGCTCGACTGCGGCGGCGAGCGCCGGGGCCGCGCCGAGCAGGGCGAGCGCGTCGAGCGCCCACGGCTCGGTGGCCCGGCGCAGGCGATGGACGGAACGGGCGGAGCCGTCTGCGGGCAGGACGGCGCGCGCCAGCGTCGTGGCGTAGCGCCGCAGCTCGTTCGAGACCGGCAGCCGCAGGAGCGAGTCGCCGAGTGCGGCGACGAGCAGCAGGTCGGGAGAGGCGCCGGCCGCCGCGCCCGGCGACAGGCGGTCGATCCCGGAGGCCGACCCGCCCAGGCCCGCGAGCAGGCCGAGCTCGTCGAGCCGGTGCCAGCCCCGGGCGGAGAGCCGGCGCAGCTCGCCGAGGACGCGCTCGCCGGCCGGCCGCGCGACGAGAGCGACCCGTGCCCGCACCGCGGCCTCGCTTGCCGCATCCAGTCGCAGCCCGAGCTCGTCCTCGAAACGGACGGCGCGCAGGAGCCGGAGCGGATCGGCGTCGAGAGCCCCCTCGCCGACCAGGCGGAGCACCCCGGCCCGGAGGTCGTCGAGACCGCCGTGGGGATCGATCGGAGGGCCGCCCGTGAGGGGCGTCGCTACGGCGTTGACCGTGAAGTCACGCGCGGCGAGGTCGTCGAGCAGTGACCCCGCGAGCGGCGTGAAGTCGACGGTGCGGCCGTCGCCGAGCACGACGCGCCAGGCGCCGTGGCGCTCCGACAGCGGGAACGGGGCGCCACCGGACGCGCGGGCGACCCGGCGGGCCGCGCCTGCGGGATCGGCGCAGGCGACGTCGAGATCGACGAGCGGCCGGTCCAGCAGCACGTCGCGCACGGCGCCGCCGACGACCCACGCCGCCTGCCCTGCAAGAGCGTCGCGCGCGAGCACACGGAGGTCGAGGCCGGCGCTCACGAGTGGACGACTGTCTTGCGCACCCGCTCCGGGCGCAGCTCGATCCCGCAGGCCAGCTCGTAGGTGATCGTCCCGGCGACCCGGGCGTGCGACTCGAGCAGCACGCCGTGGCCGACGAGGGTGACGGGCGTCCCGACCGGCAGCTCACGGTCGAGCTCGACGGCGAACGCATCCATCGAGACCGTGCCGACGACGGGCCGCAGCTCACCTGCCACCCGCACTTCGGTGCCGGTGAGATTCCGCCGAAAGCCGTCGGCATAGCCGACCGGGACGATGCCGATCCAGGTCGGCTCGCCGGCGACGAAGCGGCGACCGTAGCCGGTGCTGTACCCGCCGGGCAGCAGCTTGACCTGGGCCAGGTGGCTCGTCCAGTGCAGCACCGGCTCGAGGCCGTCCTCCGCCGGGTCCTCGCCGAATGGCGACAGCCCGTAGAGCGCGATGCCGCAGCGGGCAGCATCGAAGCGGGCGGCCGGGATGCGCAGGGCCGCCGCGCTGTTAGCGGCGTGCCGCAGCAGCTGTGGATGCGGGGCAGTCGCCTGCCGGAAGCGCTCGAGCTGCCACTCCGTGAAGCGCAGGTCGGAGTCGGCGGTGGCGAGGTGCGTCATCAGGCCGACGACGTTCGCTGGGATCTCGCCGAGCCGGTCGAGCCCCCAGCGCCCCATCCCGGTGTCGAGCTTGAGGTGCACGGGGATGGCGTCCGGGACCTCGCCGTCGGCGATCACCAGCTCCAGCGCGGCGTCACGGGCCTTCGCCACGTCGCGGGAGCTGCCCGGCGGGCCTAGCACGACGATCCGCACGCCCGGGTACTGCTGGCGCAGGGCGAGCGCCTCGCCCACGGTGGCGACGCACAGGGCGGTCGCCCCTGCCCCGAGCGCTGCCCCGGCGACCTGCACGGCGCCGTGCCCGTAGGCGTCGGCCTTGACGACGGCCCACAGCTCCGGCCCGCCGAGCACGGCGAGCAGGCGCCGCGCGTTGCGGCGCAGCGCGCCCAGGTCGATGGTGATCTCGGAGCGATGCACGGCCGCTTGCCAGTGTAGTCGTGCCCGAAAACGTGGACGCCCGGGCGGTCAGCCAAGCGCGCGCGGCAGCAACGCGATGACGTCGCTCGCCACCAGGCCGACCTGTGTCGGCGCGAGCGAGGCCGCCACGCCGCAGGCGGCAGCGCCGGCTGCGGCGGCGAGGCGGCCGTCCAGCCCCTTCGCCAGGAACGCCGCGATGACCCCAGTGAGCACGTCGCCGGAGCCGGCCGTGGCGAGGCCCGGCGGCCCGAGGTCGATGACGAGCGTCCGCTCGCCAGGAGCGGCGACGATCGTGTCGACGCCCTTTAACAGGACGACGCAGCCATACCGCTGGGCTGCTGCCTCGGCGCTGGCGAACCGGTGCGCCGACACCTGGTCGGCGGTGGTGCCGAGAAGGCGGGCGAGCTCGCCGGCGTGCGGGGTCAATACCGTCGGCGCCTCGCGTGCCACCGGCTCGAGGCGCCACAGGGCATCCGCGTCGACGACGGCCGGCAGCGCAGTCTCGGCCAGCAGGAGACGCACGAACTCGACGGTGCCGTCACTGCGGCCCAGCCCCGGCCCGACCGCCAGAGCGCCGGCACGAGCCACGAGATCGCCGAGCGCGTCCACCGAAGCCGGCACGAGCAGACCGTCCACGTCGTGGGGCAGCGGCCGCTTCACCTGCTCCAGCAGCCGCGCCTCCACCGACGGCAGCGACGAGGCAGGCACACCGACGGCGACGTAGCCGGCATCCGCCCGCGCCGCCGCCAACGCCGTCAGACAGGGAGCGCCCGCCATGCCCGGCGACCCACCCACGACCAGCACCGAGCCGGCGGAGTACTTCGTGCTCGCCGGGCCGCGCCGCGGGACGTAGCGCAGCACCTCGGCCGTGACGCGGCTGGCGCCGGTCCCCTGATGCTCGAGTCCGATGTCCGCGACCACGACCTCGCCCGCGAAGAAGCGCCCGGGCGCCACGGCATGCCCGACCTTGCGCTCGTGGAAGGTGACGGTGACGGTCGCGTGCACGGCGACGCCGGCGACCTCACCGGTAGAGGCGTCCACTCCCGACGGCAGGTCCACCGAGACGACCGGCCGGCCGCAGGCGTTGATCGCCTCGATCAGAGACGCAGCCTCCGCGCGCGGGCTGCCACGAAACCCGGTGCCGAAGAGTGCGTCAACAACGACGTCGGCGGTCACGTCGAGCTCCTCGACCACGGCGCGCCCTGCCGCGCGCAGGATCCGTGCGGCGACGCGGCCGTCGCCACCATTCGAGCCGCCGCCGCAGACGACCGAGAAGCGCCGTGCCTCCGGGAACCGCTGTAGCGCCTCCTCGGCGACCGCCCGGCCGGCGCGCTCCATCAGCTCGGGCGCGGTCTCGGGGAAGCCCTCGTACATCTCTTCCGCGGAACGCATCTCGGCGGCCGTGCTGAGCGGTTCGAGCACCGTCTACGCCTCACCGGGCGGAGTGGGCGCCGCGGCGGCGGAGGCGGTGGCGTCAGCCGTGGCGGCACCCGCGTCAGGACCCGCGCTCGCCACCGCATCCGTGACCACTGCGATCGCCGCGGCGAGCTCGCGGGAGTGGGTCATCGACAGCTCGATCCGGCCCGCGCCCACCCGCTCGGCCCACGCCTTCGTGCGGCCGGAGAGGACGACGCCCGGCTTCGGCCGGCCGACGATCTCGATCTCGCGCCAGGTGAAGTGGACGCCGCAGCCGAGCGCCTTGCCGACCGCCTCCTTGCCGGCGAAGCGCCCGGCGTAGTGCTGCGCCGGGTTGGGCTTGCCGTCGCAGTAGGCGCGCTCGGCCGCGGTGAAGCAGCGCTCGCGGAAGCCGTCGTAACGGCCGAGCGCCCGCCGAATGCGCTCGATCTCGATCAGGTCGACGCCGACGCGCATGCCTTCGCTCAGACCCAGCGTTCGAGCCACTCGGGCAGATCGGCGATCGAGTTGACGATGATGTCGGGCGTCGCCGAGGAGCCCTCGAGCACATCGGGACGGAATTTGCCGGTGCGAACGAGCACGGTGCGCATGCCGAGCTTCTGGGCGCCGATGTCGGCCTCGATGTCGTCGCCGACCATCCAGGCCAGCTCGGGGTCGGCATCGAGTGCGGCGAGGGCCGCCTCGAAGTATGCCGGGGTCGGCTTGCCGAGCACGGTCGCCTCGACGCCGGCAGCGTACTCGAGCCCGGCGACGAACGCCCCGGCGTCGAGCAACGGGCCGAGCGAGGTCTGCCACCAGCGGCTCTTGTGCAGGCAGTACAGCGCGGCGCCGTCCTGGAGCTCGGCGAACGCGCGGGCGAGGTTCATGTAGCTGAACACGCGGTTCGGCTCGTCCGTCTCGTCGCAGCCGCCCAGCAGCACGGCGTCGGCGCCCTCGCCGACCAGCTCGATGCCATCCAGGTCACCGACGATCGCCGGCATGCACAGCGCCAGCACCCGCCGCCCGGCCAGCGCACGGGCAGCGGCCTGCGGCGTCGTCTGCAGCTCGTCGTCGTCGAGCTCGAGGCCGATCGCGCGCAGCTCCTCGGCAAGGACGCGGCGCGACCGCGTGGTGTTGTTCGTGACGAAGCGGAGCCGGTGTCCGGCGGCTCGGAGAGCATGCACGGCCTCGGCGCCGCCGGGTATCGGCTCACCCGAGACATGGAACACTCCGTCAACGTCAAGCAGAATGGCTGCCATGGCCTCCGAGTCTATTCGTGTCACGCGCTCCGTGGCCGTTCCCACCGGCGAGATCATGCTGCGCGTGTCGCGGTCGAGCGGCCCCGGTGGCCAGCACGCGCAGAAGTCGGAGACCCGCGTCGAGGCGATCTTCGACGTGGAGGCGTCGACCGCGCTGACCGACATCCAGAAGCGCCGTGTCACGGGGAAGGTCGGCCCGTCGATCCGTGCCATCGCCCAGGACGAGCGCAGCCAGCTGCGCAACAAGGAGCTCGCGATCGAACGTGTCATCGACCAGCTGCGTGCCGCCCTGCACGTCGACGCGCCTCGTTTCAAGACGCGTCCGAGCAAGGCGTCGGTCGAGCGGCGGATCAGCGCCAAGAAG
>JANXXF010000397.1 GCA_025350775.1 Actinomycetes bacterium | reverse complement strand
CTGGGGCTTCGGCGCACGCGGGAAGGGAGCGACTCACGAGACCGACGGCGCGCGGCCGCTCGACTGTCTCTTCGAGGTGGACGGCCTCCCCGCGGCCGAGCTGCCGGAGCTGCTCCGCAGGCTCTACGGCGGCACCCTCGGCTTTCGGGAGCCGCGGCTCGTCGCAAACTTCGTGGAGACGCTCGACGGGGTCGTGGCGATCCCGTCCGTGCGCAACTCGAACCGGGTGATCAGCGGCGAGAGCGCTGCAGACCGGTTCGTGATGGGCCTGCTGCGCGCCTTCGCGGACGTCGTCCTGATCGGCTCGGGAACGCTCGGCGCCTCGCCGAAGGGGCTCTGGACGGCCGAAGCGGCGTACCCACCGGCCGCGGCGGCGTTCGCAGAGCTACGCCGCCGGCTCGCACGGCCACCGCTGCCGCAGCTCGTCGTCCTTACCGCGACCGGCTCGATCGACCCGGCGCACGGCGCGATCGAGGCCGGCGCGCTCGTCGTGACGACCGATCAAGGAGCAGCGCGCCTCGAGGGGCGGCTGCCGGCGGCGACCGCCGTGGTCTCCCTCGGCGCCGGCCCGCAGCTCGATCCGAGCGCCGCCGTCGCCCTGCTGCGCGCCCGCGGCTGCCAGCTGATCGTCTCGGAGGCGGGTCCGCACCTCTTCGGCTCCCTCGTCTCCGCCGGCCCCGTCGACGAGCTGTTCCGGACGCTCTCGCCGCTGCTCGCAGGTCGCCGGTCGCTCGACGGGCGGCTGCCGCTCGTGGCGGAGGCGCACCTGTTACCGGACGCCGCCGTCGAGGCGCGGCTGCTCGGCGTCCGGCGCGATCGCTCCCATCTCTTCCTCCGTTACGAGCTGAGCCCCGGCCGGCCGCCGCCGCCCCGGGGCCGGGTCAGCGCGCCAGGAAGTCGTGCAGCGTCATTCCGGGTGGGTCGAGCCGGCAGCTGACGTTGACGTGGTCGCCGCCCGTCGGGCGTGCCCGCGCATCGCGGCGAAATCCCCGGCGATCTCGTCGAGAGACTTCAAGCGCAGATCCAGCTTCCCCCTGAAAAGTGGGGATGTGGAAGAGTCCGCGCTCGAACCTCGCTGCTCGGACGTCGACGTCGTCGCGACGACCTGGCGCCCGCCATCCGTCGCCGCGCCTACCCTGCCCATGTGAGAGTCCTCGGTATCGATCCGGGCACCGCCGCCTGTGGCTTCGGCATCGTCGTCGAGCAGGATGGGCGGCTGCGCGAGGTCTGCCACGGTGTCATCAGGACGCCTGCCGGGCAACGGCCCGAGCTGCGGCTGCGCACGATCTTCGAGGCGGTGCAGGCGCTGATCAGCGAGCACGCGCCCGACACGGTGGCGATGGAGGAGTCGTTCGTCGGCGCCGACCCGCGCAAGGCGCTGATGGTCGGGCAGGCGCGTGGGGCGATCCTCGTCGCGGCCGCGCTCGTCGGTCTCGAGTGCACCGAGCACATGCCGAACCGCGTCAAGCAGACCGTCGCCGGCCACGGTCACGCCGACAAGCAGCAGGTGCAGCGCATGGTGCAGATCCTGCTCTCGCTGCCGAAGCCGCCGACGCCCGACCACGCCGCCGACGCGCTCGCGGTCGCGATCTGCCATGCGCTCGCCTCGCCGCTGCTGAGGGTGAGCGCGAGGTGATAGCACGTCTGCGCGGGAAGCCGGTCGCGCTGCGGTCGGAGGGGCTGATTCTCGACGTCGGCGGTGTCGGCTATCTCGTCGCCGCCACGCCGCGCGCCACCCGCAACTGGGACAGCGCCGACGAAATCGCGGTCGAGACCTACCTCCACGTGCGTGAGGACACGCTGCAGCTGTTCGGCTTCGCCGACGTCGAGGAGCGCGAGCTGTTCGAGCTGCTGATGACCGTGCAGGGCATCGGGCCGAAGGTCGCGCTCGCGATCGTCTCGGGGTCGACGCCGGCGGAACTTGTGCGCGCGGTCGCGCTCGCGGACGAGGCGCGGTTCATGGCAATCCCCGGCATCGGCAAGAAGACGGCGCAGCGGATCGTGCTCGAGCTGAAGGACAAGCTCGGTGGGATCGGCGCGGGCGGGCCGGGCGGAACGGGCGCAGGCGGAGCCGGCGCGGGCGGGGGAGGGGCTCTCGGCTCCGACCACCTCGCAGCCCGCGAAGCGCTCGTTGCGCTTGGCTTCTCGCTGGCCGAGGCGGAGGAGCGCCTCGCCGGAGTCGACACCGAGCTGCCGCCGGCGGAGCGCGTCAAGCGGGCGCTCCGGGCGGCGTAGGCGACCGTGGCGGAAGAGCGCTTTCTGGCACCCGGCCTGCGTCCCGAGGACGACGAGGTCGAGCGCTCGCTGCGGCCGAAGAGCCTCGATGACTTCGTCGGGCAGGAGCGCATCCGCGAGCAGCTTGCCGTCGCGCTGACGGCGGCGAAGGCACGCGGGGAGGCGCTCGACCACGTGCTGTTGGCCGGGCCGCCCGGCCTCGGCAAGACGAGCCTCGCGGCGATCGTGCGCGAGGAGCTCGGCGTCGGCATGCGCACGGTCGCCGGGCCTGCGCTCGAGCGCAAGGACATGGCCGCGATCCTCATGTCGCTGGGCGAGCGCGACGTCCTCTTCATCGACGAGATCCACCGGCTCAACGCTGCCGCCGAGGAGATCCTCTATCCGGCGCTCGAGGACTTTCGCCTCGACATCATCGTCGGGCAGGGGCCGGCCGCACGCACGCTCACGCTCGACCTGCCGCCGTTCACGTTGGTCGGCGCGACCACTCGTACCGGGCTGCTGACGACGCCGTTGCGCGACCGCTTCGGCATGACGTTCCGGCTCGCCTACTACGAGCCCGCCGAACTGGCGCGCATCGTCGTTCGCTCCGCTCGCATCCTCGCCGTCGAGATCGCCGACGACGCCGCCCACGAGATCGCCCGCCGCTCCCGCGGCACCCCACGTATCGCCAACCGCATCCTCCGCCGCGTCCGCGACGTCGCGCAGGTGCGCCACCAGGGCAGCATCACCAGCGTCGTCGCCGCCGAGGCGCTCGACCTGCTCGAGGTGGACGCCGAGGGACTGGAGCGCACCGACCGTGAGCTGCTCCACGCGATCGCCGTCAAGTTCGACGGTGGCCCTGTCGGCCTCTCCACGCTCGCCGCCTCGCTGGGCGAGGAGCAGGACACGATCGAGGACGTCTACGAGCCCTACCTGCTGCAGCTCGGCTTCATCCAGCGCACACCGCGCGGACGCACGATCACGCGGCTGGGGCGCGCCCACGTCGGGCTGCCGCCCACGGGGCCGGACGTCGAGCGTGGCGCGGACGCCGGGCGTGGCGCCGGTCGTGGCGCGGACGTCGGGCTTGGCGCCGGTCGTGACGCGGACGCCGGGCCTGACTCCGACCCCGGCACGCCCGGCCTCTTCTAGCCATGGCCGACGGCCCCGACCGCGACTTCGTCGGCTACGGGGAGCACCCGCCGTACGCGCAGTGGCCCGGCGGCGCCCGGCTCGCCCTCAGCTTCGTGCTCAACGTCGAAGAGGGCGCCGAGTACGCGATCCCCGACGGCGACGACCACAGCGAGACGATGACCCTCGAGGTCGTCGGCGTACACCCCGTCCCCGGCCGCCGCGTCCTGCACTTCGAGTCGATGTACGAGTACGGGAGCCGTGCCGGCTTCTGGCGCGTCCACCGCCTCTTCAGCGAGCGCGGGCTGCCGCTGACCGTGTTCGCCGTCGGGCAGGCGCTCGAGCGCAACCCCGAGGCCGCCGCCGCGATGGGCCGGGCCGGCTGGGAGGTGATCGGCCACGGCTGGCGCTGGATCGACTACGGCGACGTGCCCGAGGAGGTCGAGCGCGCGGACATCCGCCGCACCAACGAGACGATCGAGCGGCTCTGCGGGCAGCGCCCTGTCGGCTGGTTCACCGGCCGCGCAAGCCTCGCGACGCGCCGTCTCGCCGTCGCCGAGGGCGCTCTCTACGACTCCGACTCCTTCGCCGACGACCTGCCGTACTGGGTCGCCGTCGAGGGGAAGCCGCACCTGGTCGTCCCGTACAGCCTCGACGCCAACGACGTCAAGTTCGCGCTCGCAAACGGCTGGGCCAGCGGCGACGACTTCACCGCCTACCTCGTCAATACGTTCGAGCAGCTCTACGAAGAGGGCGCCCGCACGCCCCGGCTGATGAGCGTCGGCCTGCACAGCCGCATGATCGGGCGGCCCGGGCGGGCCCGCTCGCTCGCCCGCTTTCTCGACCACGTGCGCGGCTTCCCCGACGTGTGGGTCACCACCCGCGCCGAGATCGCCCGGCACTGGTCGGAGACGCACCCGCCGCAGGGCAAGCTGCCCGCGGGGTGAGGCCCGGCCGCAGGGTGAGGCCGCCCGGCGCTGCGCTCAGCCTGAATCCATCGGGTCGCGTGATCGCCGGACGGCCCGGACGGGATGCACCGCCCGCACGAAAGGGTGGATCCAGGCTCAGCGGCGCTTGAACTGGAGCGGCTGCCACGATGGCACCGGCGCCAGCTCGAGCAGTGCGCGCCCGCCGCGCGGGTCACGGTAGGCGAACTCCGCCTGCTGCTCGTCCCACACGATCTCGAGCAGCCGCTCCTTGACGCGGTGGTCGAGCCAGGCGCCACGGAACACGATCTTGCGCAGCCAGTAGACGAGCGACTCGCCCTCCTGCGCCGACACCTTCTCCCAGTTGCGCACGAGGTAGCGGCCGAGTCCGCTGCGTGGATCGGCGATGCGCCCGTCGGCAACGAGCTCGACGAGATCGGCGGTCTCCTCGGCCTCGAGCTCGCTCAGCGCCAGGAGCCGCAGCTTGACTGCGGCCGCGACCGTCCGCTGCTCGAAGTCGGCGACGTTGAACGAGAACCGGTAGCCGACGAACTCGACAACGAAGTCGCTCCCGGACGTGTAGTTCGCCTCGCGCACCCTGGAACGGTAGCGCCGGGGCTGCGGCCGGGGGTGGCCCAGGGTGTCTACACTCGGGGCAGTGGAGATCTCGAAGCAGACGAAGATCACGGCGGGCGCGCTGCTCGTCGCCGTCGCGATCGTGCTGCTGGCGACCGTCGCGTTCGACATGTCGCTCGAGCGGGCGGTGTTGCTGGCACCGGTGCTCGTCGCGTCGGTGGGCATCGCCGCGGGGCTGATCATCTTCTGGGGCAAGGTCGCGCTGCAGCAGTGGCGCGGCGACGACCGCCATCCCGAGCAGTAACCGGCGCGGTCCGGTCCGTCCGTACCGGCTCGTACCGTAGCCGGGGATGAGTGACGGCACCTGGACGATCCGCCCGGCCGACAGCGGCGCCATCGAGGCGCTCACGGCGGCGCTCGGGGTCGACGAGGTGACCGCTGCGGTGCTCGTTCGGCGTGGCTACTGCGAGCCGGCGGCGGCCGGCGCGTTCCTCGACGGCGCGCTCCCCGGCCACGACCCGTACCTGCTCGGCGACATGGCGGCGGCGGTCGCGCTGCTCCGCGAGGCGGTCGAGCACGGAACCCGCATCTGCGTCCACGGCGACTATGACGTCGACGGCATCTGCGCCACCACGCTCGCGGTGCTCGTGCTGCGCGAGCTCGGCGCCGACGTCACGTGGCGCCTGCCCAGCCGCTTCGGCGACGGCTACGGCCTCAGCCTCGGCACCGTCGAGCAGCTCGCGGCCGAGGGCGTCGGGCTCATCCTGACCGTCGACTGCGGCATCACGGCCGGCCCCGAGGTGGCTCGGGCGCAGGAGCTCGGCCTCCAGGTGATCGTCACCGATCACCACCGTCCCGGCGACGTGCTGCCCGACTGTCTGATCGTCGCGACCCAGCCGTCCGCGTACCCGTACCCGTCGCTGTGCGGCACCGGGGTCGTCTACAAGCTCGCGCAGGCACTGCTGCCACCCGACGCCGCGAGCCTCGAGCGGCACCTCGACCTCGTCGCGCTCGCAACCATCGCCGACGTCGTGCCGCTCGTCGACGAGAACCGCGCCTTCGCCCTGGCCGGCCTCCGCCGGCTCTCCCGCACGACGCGGCCCGGCCTTCAGGCCCTGATGCGTTCCGCCCGCGTCGACCCCGCCGCGGTGGACGAGGGTGCCGTCGGCTTCCGGCTCGCGCCGCGGATCAATGCCGCCGGCCGCCTGGGCCGGCCCGAGGCAGCGCTCGAGCTGCTGCTCACCGAGGACGCCAGCGTCGCCCGCGACCTCGCCGCCCAGCTCGAGGATATGAACCGCGAGCGGCAGGCGGTCGAGGACCGGATCCTCAACGGCGCGATCGCCAAGATCGAGGCGCTCTCGCCGGCCGAGCAGGCCCGCAGGGCGTTCTGCCTCGCCGACGCGGCCTGGCACGAGGGCGTCATCGGCATCGTCGCCTCGCGCCTGGTCGAGCGCTACCATCGCCCGGTGGTGCTGATCGCCGGCGGCGAGCACTCCTGGAAAGGCTCCGGCCGGTCGATCCCCGCCTACGACCTGCACGCCGGCATCGGCGCCGGCAGCGCCCACCTCGAGCGTTACGGCGGCCACCGTGTAGCCGCCAGCCTCACCATCCTGCCGGCCGGCGTCGCCGCGTTCACCGAGGCGTTCCTCGCACACGCCGACGCCAACCTCTGCGACGACGACCTCCTCCCGGGCCTCACCGTCGACGCGGTCGTGCCGGGCGACAAGCTGACCCTCGGCCTCGCCGCAGAGCTCGCACGGCTCGCGCCGTTCGGCCTGGGCAACCCGGGCGTGACGCTCCTGGTCAACGACTGCGACATCGCCGACCTGCAGACGATGGGGGAGGGTGGCAAACACCTCCGCTTCCGTGTGCGCCAGAACGGCCGCGATGCCGGCAGCGCCGTCGCCTTCGGGCTCGGCGCTGACGCCGAACGCTACCGGCAGCCGTTGCGCTGGGACGTCGCCTTCCGGCTCCAGGAGAACCGCTGGAACGGGATCGTCGCGCCCCAGCTCGTCATCCGCCGCGTGTTCGAGACGCCGGGCCGCTACGCCGAGCTGCGCACCTGGCTGGCCGAACAGTGGCGTGCCGGCGAGTCGGCCTGGACGGCCGACGCGCGCGCCGTGTTCGGAGAGCTCGAGCTGGCGGGGGCAGACAGCCGCGGCAGCCCCGGCAGCCCCGGGGGCCCGGGCAGCTCCGGCAGTCGCGGCAGCCGCGGCCGCCGCAGCCTGCTGGAGTCGCCGAGGTTCCGCTTGCTCCTGCTCGACGGCGAGCCTGTCGGCCCGTCCGGGGGGAGCGAGCAGCCTGGGAGCGGCGGCCGGCCCGAGCCTGCAGCCGCCGCCGCCGCCTAGGACAGCCGGGGCGCGCCCAGCGAGACGCTACGCCTGCGGCCGGGCAGGCGACCCGACGCCTCTGCGGCGCTGTCGAGTGAGGCCAGGATCCGGGCGAGGGCGCGGGCACGACGGCGATTGCGGCGGCGAGCGAGCATGGAAGAACGGAATTCGCTCCCATCCGGCCAGCTCCTGCCGGGTGCCAGGCGCTGCGGCGGCCCGCCTACGGCCCTGCCTCGGGGCGGCGACGGGCCTCCGAAGTAGACTGTCTCGATGGCTGTTGCCGAGGCTGTGGAACGTCACCGGCACCTGCTCGACGAGCTGGTCGACGACCTCTGCGCGTACAAGCCGGACGCCGACACCGAGATCGTCCGTCGCGCCTTCGAGTATGCGGCCCGCGCCCACGAGGGCCAGGTGCGCCGCTCCGGGGAGGACTTCATCATCCACCCGATCGGCGTCGCACTCATCTGCGCCGAGCTCCGGCTCGACGAGCAGACGATCGCGGCGGCGCTGCTGCACGACGTCGTCGAGGACACGGGCGTCGACATCGAGGAGATCCGGGCGGAGTTCGGCGACGAGGTTGCCCAGCTCGTCGAGGGCGTCACCAAGCTCTCGCGCATCTCCTTCCAGAGCCGCGAGCAGGCGCAGGCGGAGAACTATCGCAAGATGATCCTGGCGATGGCACAGGATGTGCGCGTCATCCTCGTCAAGCTCGCCGACCGCCTCCACAATATGCGGACGATCGAGTACCTGGGCAAGCAGAAGCAGACCCAGAAGGCGAAGGAGACCCTCGAGGTCTACGCCCCGATCGCGCACCGCCTCGGCATCAACAAGGTCAAGTGGGAGCTCGAGGACCTCTCCTTCCAGGTGCTCCATCCCCGCAAGTACCAGGAGATCAAGGCGATGGTCTCCGAGCGCCGCGCCGACCGCGACGAGCACGTGCGTGAGGCCGCCGAGGTGCTGCGAACCGAGACCGAGAAG
>JANXXF010000388.1 GCA_025350775.1 Actinomycetes bacterium | reverse complement strand
CGAGCCCGGTGTACCGCGAGATCCACGACCACGGTCTGCTGGAGCGACAGGCCGTCGCGATCGCGCTGGACGGGGCCGACCTGACCGCGCCACTGGAGGGCGCCGCCTGATGCGGGTACACAACCCCCATACGTCGCTGCTCGCGGAGCGCGACACGAAGGTCAAGGACTGGTCGCGAGAGCGCACGAAGCGGCGCCTGAGCACCCTGGCACAGCTTGCCCGGCCGTACCGCTGGCGGGTCGTGCTCGGCGTCGTCACGCTGCTCCTGGCGACCGCCACCGCGCTGGCGCCGCCCTACCTCGCCAAGCTCGCGATCGACGAGGGCATCACCAACCGCGACCTGACGCGGCTGTGGGAGATCATCGCCATCTTCCTCGGCGCCGGGCTCATCAACTGGGGCTCCGCCTACGCGCAGACGTACCTCACCGGCTGGACCGGCGAGCGGATGCTGGCCGACCTGCGCAACCGCCTCTTCCGCCACCTGCAGCGGCTGTCGCTCGGCTTCTACGAGCGCAACCGCGCCGGCGTCGTGATCAGCCGTCTCACCAATGACGTCGAGGCGCTCGACCAGCTCGTCACCGAAGGCCTCGCCAGTCTCGTCCAGAACACGCTGACGCTGCTCGGGACGGCGATCCTGCTGGTCGTGCTCGACTGGCGGCTCGCGCTCGCCACGCTGGTCGTGCTGCCGCCGATGGGCCTGGCGACGGCGTGGTTCCGCAAGCGTTCGGCCCGGGCGTACCGGGGCGTGCGGGAGAAGCTCGGGCTGGTGACGGCGACGCTGGCCGAGGACATCGCCGGAATGCGCGTCGTGCAGGCGTACACGCGCGAGGACGCGAACAACGTCCGTTTCGCCGAGGTGAACCGCGAGTACCGTGGCGCCAACTACGAGACCGTGCGCCTCAACGGGATCTACTTCCCCACCGTCGACCTGCTCTCCGGAGTGGCGACAGCGACCGTGCTCGGCTTCGGCGGCTGGCTCGTCTTCGACCGCTCGCTGACCTTCGGCACGCTCTTCGCCTTCATCGGCTACCTGTCGAACTTCTTCGACCCCGTGCAGCAGCTGTCGCAGCTCTACAGCACGTTCCTCTCCGC
Source organism: Actinomycetes bacterium (assembly GCA_025350775.1). Lineage (GTDB taxonomy): Bacteria > Actinomycetota > Thermoleophilia > Gaiellales > Gaiellaceae > CANFDS01. The sequence continues at coordinate 7,246 of JANXXF010000388.1, read as the reverse complement.
CGTCGCCGCGCTCGACAAGATCACCGACATCCTCGACGAGACCCCCGAGGTCGAGGACCGGCCCGACGCCACGGAGCTGCCCCGGATCGAGGGCCGCGTCTCCTTCCAGCATGTCCGTTTCGGCTATGGCAGCGGCGAGGACGTCCTGCCCGGCCTCGAGCTGGAGGTCGCCGCGGGCACCACCGTCGCCCTCGTCGGCCACACCGGCGCCGGCAAGTCCACCATCGTCAAGCTGCTCGCCCGCTTCTACGACCCGCGCGACGGCCGCATCACGATCGACGGACACGACCTGCGCGACGTGACACAGCAGTCGCTGCGCGCGCAGCTCGGCGTCGTGCCGCAGGAGGGGTTCCTGTTCGCGGGCAGCGTCCACGACAACATCGCGTTCGGCCGGCCCGACGCCTCGGCGCACGACGTCGAGCAGGCCGCCCGGGCAGTCGGCGCCCACGACTTCATCACCGCCCTCGAGCACGGCTACGCCACGCAGGTCGCCGAGCGCGGCACCCGCCTCTCGCTCGGGCAGCGCCAGCTCGTCGCGTTCGCGCGCGCGCTACTCTCCGACCCGCGCCTCCTCGTCCTCGACGAGGCGACGTCGTCGGTGGACATCGGCACCGAGCGGCGCATCGAGCTCGCACTGCGCACGCTGCTCGCCGGCCGCACGGCCTTCGTCATCGCCCACCGGCTCTCGACCATCCGCGACGCCGACCTGATCGTCGTGCTCGAGCACGGCCGCGTCGTCGAGGCCGGCACGCACGACGAGCTGATGGCCCGCAAAAGCCTCTACACGTCCCTGTACGGCGACTGGGCCGCCGACGTCGCGTAGCCTGTCGCACGGATGACGGTCGGATCGGTCCTCAACGAGTCGTACGAGTACTACCGCCGATCGGCGCGGCGGTTCACGGCGCTCGCAGCCTCGATCTTCGCGTTCACGAGCCTGCTCTTCGCCCTCGTCGACGACGCCAGGCACCGTGACAACGCGTCGGTCGCCACCGTCTGGCAGATCGTGTTCACGGTCGCCACGATCGTCGGCTCGGCCTGGCTCCAGGCCGCGCTCATCCTCGCCGTCGAGGAGCAGCGCAACGGCCGACCACCCCTGCCGCGCGCCGAGCTCTACCGTCGCGGCAAGCGCTTCCTGCTGCCCGTGCTGATCGTGGCACTCGGTGCGGCGCTGCTCGCCGGCCTGCTCTCGCTGCTCTCGCTGATCGCCATCCCGATCCTGCTCTTCCTGCTCACCCGCTGGGTGATCTGCGTGCCGATCGTCGTCGTCGAGGAGGTGCAGCTGCGCAAGGTGTTCCGCCGCGCCAACGACCTGCTCAAGGGCAACTTCCTCGACATGCTGCTGCTCGCGCTGCTGTCGTTCATCATCCTTACCGTGGCCACGCTGGCCGGCCTCGCAATCTTCGCGTTCCTGCCCCGCTTCCCGCAGCTGTGGCTGTCGATGTTCCTGGCCAACACCATCGCGATCCCGCCCGTGATGGTCGCCTGGACGGTGGCGTACCATCAGCTGGCCCGCCTCCGGCCGCCGACCTTCGCATGAGCCCCGACCCCGACCGCCCCGACCCCACCGCCCACGGCGCCGATGCCAGCCAGGCCGGCCCCGCCACACCGATCCCGGACGCAACCTCCTCGGCCGCCGCCATCCCCAGTGTCCCGGTTGCCGCCACGTCCAGCGCGAAGCTGCAGCCGGTCTCGGAGGAGGCCCAGTCCGAGGTACGGATGACACCCGCGGAGGCGGTCGCCCGCATGCGCATCCGCATCCCGGAGCGCGGCAACCGCAAGCTCCGCGAGCTGATCGAGCGTGTCAACGGCGACAACCAGCTCAAGGCGTGGTGGCACGTCGCCAACGTCAACGCCGTCGCCCGCATGGAGATCAACGACCACTCCTGGGTGCACATCCAGATCGTCACGAACATCGCGCTGAAGCTGCTGCGCCAGCTCACCAAGCACGACATCGAGCCGGCGCTGGTGAAGGACTACGGCATGACGCGCGAGGACGCCGAGGTCACCGTTGTGCTGGGCGCGCTGCTGCACTGCGTCGGCATGTCGATCCACCGCGACGGCCACGAGGACTTCTCGCTCTTCCTGGCGGCGCCGAAGGCGCGCGAGCTGCTGGCCGGCCTCTACGACGAGCCCGAGCTGACGGTGATCGTGAGCGAGGTGCTGCAGGCGATCATCACGCACCGCAAGGATGGCAAGCCGCTGACGCTGGAGGCGGCGATCGTCCGCGTCGCCGACGCCCTGGACATGGCGAAGGGCCGCTCGCGCATCCCGTTCGAGCGCGGCAGCGTCTCGATCCACGCACTCTCGGCCGCCGCCATCGAGGATGTCGACATCAAGGACGGCGAGACGCGCCCGATCGGCATCGACATCCTGATGTCGAACTCGAGTGGCATCTACCAGGTGGACGGGCTGCTGCGCTCCAAGCTCAAGGGGTCGGGCCTGGAGAAGTACGTCGAGGTGGTCGCCCACATCGACACCGAGGCCGAGAAGCGCCTGGTGACGCTGTTCCGCCTCGAGATCTGAGAGCGGCGGGGCAGCGCCACGGCGCCCCGCAGCGTGAACTCGCGGCCCGTGCTGCCCATCAACCGGTCACCCGCGTCAAGGCGCTACAATCGTTCGGCCGTTGCGGGATCGTCTAACGGTAGGACGCCCGGCTCTGGACCGGGAAGTTGGGGTTCGAATCCCTGTCCCGCAGCCTCACGAAACCCGCCTCACCAGCGGGTTTCGCCATTTCCACAGCCCCGGCGCCGGGCCACACCCGCAGATCACCGTCGGCGGCCTGCTGGCTGTCGCCGCCGCCACGCTCTACGAGGCCAAGGCTGCCGGGCGCCGCAGCGCGCACCTCGCCGCCGGAGCGCCTATGCGTCCGGCTGCTCTTCCTCCAGGCGCCACTCGACAACGGTGTTGGGGGTCGCGACCGCGACCGAGCCGTACAGCGGTCAGCGGCGTTTGAATGTCTCTACGAGCTGCTCGGCCTGCTCCCCCGACAGCCCCGTAAAGGTGAACAGCATGCGCGCGCTGTCGAGGACGGGCGGGTTGCTGCCGAAATCCGCCTGCGTGTCGAGCGACCCGTCCATGCCGACGTGCACGCGCTCGAGCGGCAGGCCGTCGGCGCGGGCCAAGCGCTCCATCATCAGGCCGGCGCACGTCGTGATCGCCGCCATGAACAGCTCACCGGCGCCCGGCTCCTCGCCGGGGCCGTCGTAGCCGGGACGCGACGGGTCGTCGACCACGAAGACGTTGTTGCGGATGCGCGAGAATGCGCGCCCCTTCGTCCCGCTCGAGAACGTCTCGGCGTGGAACGTGAAGTAGCGGTCAGGAGTGTCCACGGCTCCTCCTAGTTCGTGACGCTGGCGCCCAGCAGGAGGCCTTCCTTGACCCGCGGGAAGGTCACGGACGGCTGGAGCACCGGATTGCCATGGCCGGGCGCGATCAGGTCGACCGGGTAGTCGACGTCGAGCATCGCGTCGAGCCGGGCGATCACGCCGTCCATGTCGGTGAAGCGTGTCCAGTAGAGCGCGTACTCCGAGAAGAGCGCAGTGAACTCCTCTACCGGCAGGTCGGGGCACTCCTCGGCGGTCATGCCGCACTCGCCCTGGTGGTGGTGGTGCATGTACGCGAACCCGTCACCGGGGAACAGGCAGCGCTGCGCGGTCGAGTAGCCCCACAGCGAGGTGACGAGGTCCTTGACGACGGCCTCGAGGAAGACGAACGTCGTCGTGCCGAGGTCGATCTCAGCGCCGGCCTTCATCGGTACCAGCCGGTCGACGGCCTCGGGGAAGATGAGGTGGTAGTCGCGGACATCGCCGTAGACCATCGCCTCCGGGTAGCGGTCGAGCAGCGATGCGAGGTTCGCTGCGTGCGGCACCTCGGAGTGGGTCGGCATGATGTACTTGACCGGCGGCGCGCCCTTCGCGTGGCAGATGTCGAGCTGCTCGCAGATCGTCGCCCAGTCCTTGGGGTGCCCGGTGTCGACCAGCAGCGACGACTCGCTGCCGACCACGAGGTAGGCCGAGCTGTAGGCGTGCACCAGCATGCCCTCGTGCTCCATGGCAAGGCAATCGGAGAGCCAGAAGATGCCGGGCGCAAGCTCGCGCGGAAGGCCGATGTCACGCATTAGACCCCTACTTCCTCGAGGGCAGCGAGCACGAGGTCGCGATGGCGCGCGACGACGTCCCGGCCGCGGATGAGCCGACCGAACTGGGGTGCGATGGTCTCGACGTCGAGGGTTGCGAAGACCTCGCTGAGCTGCTCGCGGATGAGCTCGGTGTGTGCTGCAGCGAGCCAGTCGAACTTGGCGAGCAGGTGGTCGCGCACCTGCTCGTACGACGTCGTGTCGTTGCTCGTGTCGACGATCCACGGATCGTCCTCGCGCTCCATCAGGTTGTGTCCGAACGCGTCCGAGGTGAACAGCGTCCGCGTGGCGGCGTCGTATGCCCAGACGGTCGAGAGCAGGCGCAACGGCGCGATCGTGACCAGCAGGCTGCGACCGCCGCTGCCGACCGGGATCTCCATGCCCCGCTTGATCTCGATCCACTCCGGGCGCATGTCGGCGGGCCGCCCCTCGGGCGGGACGGCGCCGGAACGGCTGCGGAAGTAGAGCCACGGCTCGGCGTTGAACACCGAGATCAGCTGCTGCGTGCGGAAGGTCGTGAGGATGAGGCCGGCATTGCCGACCGAATCGAACTCGGGGTTGCGCGACAGCGCCAGCGACAGCGGCTTGTCGGCCGGGTGCAGGCTGCCGAGCTGCGCGACGATCTCGCGCTCGAAGATGGGCAGGCTCGTGTCGAGCATGACGTCGCCGTCCGGCTCGGTGGCGAGGTAGCAGAGGAGCGGCGCGAAGCCGCGGGCCGACTCGTCGAACCAGCTGATTCGACCGTCGACGGGGACGACGCCGCCGAGCGCGTACAGCGCACCGGAGGCGAGCTCGAGAGACTGGCTGACAGCCTGGGCAATGGCCATGCGAGCGATCCTACAGTGCGGCCGCACGGGATTCCAGCAGGCGCGGGCAGGGCGCGCTGCAGGGCGCGGGCAGCGTGCCTGGCGGCCGCGCCCTGCAGCGCGCATACTTGAGACATGCGCATGCGCCCGCTTCTCCCCGTCGTGCTCGCCGCCCTCGTCGCCGTGCTCGCGCCGTCCGCGCTGGCCGCGTCGCCCCCCGCAGCCGACAAGCTGCTCGCGAGCAGCGCCGCAGCGCTCCAGAAAAAGGACGGCCTCCACCTCGAGGTCGAGCTGCACGCGACTGCGACAGGTGACGGCTCGCTCACCCCGGCCCAGGTCAAAAAGCTCGTCCCCCCGGCCGACATCACAGTGAAGGGCGATCTCTCGCAGAAGACGATCGTCGTAGCCGGGAAGCTGTCGGCGAGTGGGCAGGCGCTGGCCGCGGAGCTGCGGACGAGCGGCACCGAGCTCTACATCAACTTCGGCGGCGCCTGGTACGGGCTGAAGGACACGAAAGCCAAGGGCAGCGGCCTGACGCTCGACACCAGCCCCAAGCAGCTCACCGGCTCGCTCTCCGACCTCCTGCGCAGTGGCCTCGACGTGAAGGTGGCCGAGGGGCCGACGGTGGACGGCGTGGCCACCTGGCTGCTCACAGGGTCGTTCGACCCCAAGGAGCTGGCGAAGGTGAGCAAGAGCAGCGGCCTCTCGACCGGGAGCTCGGTGAACGTCACGCGGCTCGCCGGGAAGACCGCTGTGACGCTGCTGATTGGCCGCGACGACGTGCTGCCCCGCCGGATCGGGATCGTTTCGACGCTCAGCCCGCAGGACATTGCGGCCGCGAAGTCGTCGACAGGCGGGCTCCTGCCGCTACCGGCCTCCGGCACGAAGGGCCTCAAGTCGGAGTCCATCACGGTGACGATCAACATGTCGAAGTTCGGCCAAAAGGTTCAGTTTGAGCGGCCGTCCGCGTTCAAACCGCTCGACAAGCTGTTCGAGGCGCTGCTCGGCGGGCTCGGCACGGGCACGGCCAAGACGACGTAGGCCGCGCCGCGGCGTCGACATCGACTTTGCGATGAGCTACTCCCCCAGCTTCGCGTTGAGTCGCGCGTCCGCCGCCTGATGTTCGTCGGCATCACGTCAGGGCACGAGTTCTGGGGCCTGCCGACGTTCGGCCTGGTCGAGCAGCTCGGCTACGACGGCCTCTTCTGCGGCGAGCACCTGCTGCACAGCCGGCCGGTGTGGGACGCGGTCTCGATGACGACGGCGATGGCCTGCGCCACGGAGCGCATCGCCGTGGGCGTCGCTGCTGCCATCGCGCCGCTGCGCCATCCGTCGGTGCTGGCCAAGGAGTTCGCCGGCATCGACCGGATCTCCGGCGGGCGCACGGTGCTCGCGCTCGGCACCGGCGGCGACAACCCGCGGGAGCTGCCAGCCGCCGGGGTTCCCAACGAGCTCCTGGGCCGGCGCACCGACGAGGTCATCGACATCGTCCGGCTCTACTTCTCGGGCGCCCGCTTCTCGTGGGCCGGCGACCTGTACCCACTCGACGATGTCTGGCTGAACCCGCTGCCGGTGCGGCCAGGCGGGCCGCCGCTGTGGGTGGCAGGGCGCAAGGAGCCGTCGGTGCGGCGGGCGGCGCTACGAGGCGACGGCTTCCTGCCCTACATGTACACCGCGGAGCGCTGCGAGCGGGCCTACGCGGAGGTGCGCGCGCAGGCGCGCGCGGCGCGACGCATCCTCATGCCCGACTTCGCCTTCGGCGCCTACGTCTACGTGTCGTACGGCACCGACCATGCCGCGGCGGTGCGCCGCGGCGACGAGCACCTTGCCTGGCGCTACAGCGAGCCGCGCTACCTGACCGACCTCTCCGGCAAGTACGTCGTCGCCGGTGACGCCGACGCCTGCGTCGAGCAGCTGCTCGCCTACCGCGCGGCCGGCTGCACGCACCTCGTGCTGAGCCTCGTCCGCGACGAGCGTCAGCCGCCCGAGCCCGAGCTCGAGGCGTTCGCCGCCGAGGTGCTGCCACGGCTGCGCGCCGCGACCACCGCCACCGCTACTTGACGGTCGCCGCGATCACGGCGAGGCCGATCGCCAGCGCGGTGGCCGCGAGGGCGACCAGCCTCAGCTGACGAGCGCGACGGGGGGATAGCGCCGTGCGCGCCGGGGTCACCTTGCTCATGCGAATGCGCCGACCGTACTGATCCTTAGGCATCGGGAAGCTCCTCCTTGCGGGACGTCCGGCCGGTGGTCATACCTTCTCGAAGACCGCTGCCATGCCCTGGCCGCCACCGATGCACATGGTGAC
>JANXXF010000325.1 GCA_025350775.1 Actinomycetes bacterium | reverse complement strand
CCCCGGCCGGCCAGGTTCGGCCAGGCCCGGCGCCCACCGTCTCGCCGGCCGACGTCGGCCTGACCGCTGCGCTCGGCGACGCCGCCAACCCGGCCGTCACGGCCGGCGTCGCCACCACCGACGCGGCGTACACCGCAGCCGACCTCACGCTGGCGGCGACCTCGTCCAACCCGGCCGTCGTCGCCGGCGGGGGCATCTCGGTCAGCGGCTCGGGCGCCACGCGCACTGTCACGCTCGCCCCGGCAGGCGCCGTCGGCACCGCCACGATCACGCTCACCGTCACCGACCCGGGCGGCCGCACCGGCAGCGCCTCGTTCACCTACGCCGTGTCAGCCGCGGCCCCGACTGCGACGACGCGCTACCTGAACGGGGCCTCGGACGCTTCGGCGGCGATCGACGTCGGCGGCGGCTACCTCGTCGTCGGCGACGACGAGAGCAACGTCCTGCGTCTCTACCGGGGCAGCGCCTCCGGCCTGCCGGTCAAGACGTGGGACTTCCAGTCCACGATCGGCAGCACCGAGATCGACATCGAGGCCGCCGCTCGCAGCGGCAACACGATCTGGTGGACAGGCTCCGGCGGCAACACCTCGTCCGGCACTGTCCGTCCGTCGGAGTGGCTGCTGTTCGCGACGACGATCTCCGGTGGCGGCGCCGCCACCGAGCTCACGCTCGCCGGCGTGTACGGGAATCTCCGCCCCGATCTGGTCGCCTGGGACCAGGCCAACGGCCACGGCCTCGGCGCAAACGCGCTCGGGCTCGCAGCGAGCACGGCGCCCGGCCAGACCTCGAAGCAGGTCGACGGCTACGCGATCGAAGGCCTCGAGTTCGCCCCTGACGGCACGACCGCGTACCTCGGGCTCCGGGCGCCGCTCGAGCTGCCGGGCAGCCGCACGAAGGCGCTCGTCGTCCCGCTGTCGAACCTCCAGGCCCTCACCTCCACGGGTGGCCCTGCCGCCTTCGGCGCGCCGATCCTCTGGAACCTCGGCGGCCAGTCGGTGCGCGACATCCGTCGCGGGGCCGTCGGCGAGTACCTCGTCATCGCCGGCTGGTGGAACGCGGGAGGCACGTTCGAGGTGTGGACGTGGGACGGCATCGCCGCTCATGCGCCCGTCGCGACGCTCACCGCGCTGCCGCCCGGCGCGGGCTCATGGGAGGGCATCGTCGCGGTGCCGGCCCCGCTGACGTCCGGCGCCGCCGTCCAGTTCGTCGAGGACAACGGCAACGTCGACCTCTATGCCAACGGCTCCGCCGCCAAAGACCTGCCGCTCGCGCTGCGCAAGGCGCGGCTCGACACGGCGGCGGTCGTCCTGCCCACGCAGGCGGTTGCGTTCATCTCGGCACCGCCGGTCGCCGCCCGCGCCGGCACCACGGTGATCGTGGCCGCCACGGGTGGCCCCTCCGGCAAGGCGGTCACAGTCTCGGTCGGCCGGGCGAGCGGCGCCGGCGTCTGCTCGCTGAGCGGCGCCGTCGTCTCGCTGCTCGCGCCCGGCACCTGCGTCGTCGCAGCCGACCAGGGCGGCACGTTCCAGTATCAGCCGGCGCCGACCGCCACGCAGGCGTTCACGGTGCTCGCGCCCGCTGCGCAGGTGGTGGCGATCACGGCGGTGCCGCCGGTGCCGGCCTGGGCCGGCGACAGTTATCGGCTCGGTGCGAGCGGCGGTGGCTCCGGGAACCCGCTCGGCTTCTCGATCGCGCCCGCGGCGGCCGGTGTCTGCGCGCTCCGTGCCGACGGCGTCACCGTCGACTTCGTCGCCGCGGGCACCTGCATCGTCGAGGCCGACCAGGCAGGCGGAAGCGGCTGGGCGGCAGGTCACGCCGAGCAGAGCTTCGCTGTCCAGGCGATCCCTCCGGGCACCCCCGACACGAGCCTGACCACGACGCCGGCCGCCGCGACAACCTCGCGAGCGGCGCCGTTCGCGTTGACGGCCACGCTCTCCGGCTCGCTGTTCGAGTGCGCGTTCGACGGCGGCGCCTTCGCCCCATGCTCGTCGCCGCGCACCTACAACGGCCTCGCGCTCGGCCTCCACATCTTCGCCGTGCGCGCCGTCAGGAACGGCCTCCGCGATCCGCTGCCCGCGGCGTGGACGTGGACGGTCGTCCCGCCGAGCGTCGCGCCGGTGACCGTGCTGCTGACGTCGCCCGGCCTCACCACGCCTTCGCGCCGGGTGGCCTTCGTCTGGGCTGCCGATCAGGTCGGCGCGCGCTTCGAGTGCCGGCTCGACGCGGCCGCCTGGGCTCCGTGCTCGTCCCCGCGCACGTACAACGGGCTCCCGCTCGGGGCGCACACACTGCAGGTGCGCGCCGCGGGCGTCACCGGTCTCGTCGAGGCGACACCCGCCTCGCACAGCTGGACGATCGTCCCGTAGCCGAGCGCGTGCCCCGAGGGGCAGGCACTCCGATCGGCCACGAGGGGCGCCCGCACGGCGCCCCTCAACCGTGCTGCCCCGACCTACGCTACGAGCGCCCGGATCGCGTTGAGGATCGCCTCCACCGCGACGGCGGCGTCCTCCGGCTGCGCGTCCTCGGCCGGCGAGTGGCTGATGCCGTCCTTGCACGGCACGAACACCATCGCGGTCGGCACGGAGTCGGCGACGCACATCGTGTCGTGCGCCGCACCCGAGTGCATCGTCAGCACCGGCTCCCCCGTCGCCGCCGCCGCCGCCTCCAGCGCCGCGACGATCGCCGCGTCCATCGGCGTCGCGGGGTTGCGCTGCCGCTCGACGACGTCCACCGTCATGCCGCGCGCCGCCGCCCGCTCGTGCGCGAAGGCCGAGATGTCGCGGAAGACGCCGAGGTACGCCTCGTCGCGCGGCCCGCGGATGTCCAGGGAGAAGCGCACGTCGCGGGCGATCGCGTTGATCAGCGACGGGTGCACCTCGATCTCGCCGACCGTGCCGACCGTGGCGTTCCCGGCCGCGCGGGCGAGCCGCTCCAGCTCCAGGACGCACTCCGCGACAACCGTCGTCGGGTCGAGCCGGAAGTCCATCGGCGTCGCGCCCGCGTGGTCGTCGCGGCCGTGCACGTGCACGTCGGCGTGCACGTAGCCGGCGATCGCGTTGACGACGCCGACGCGGTTGCCGGTGTCCTGCAGCACGCGGGCCTGCTCGATGTGCGGCTCGATCCAGCCGATCAGCCCGTCGAGCACCCGCTGAGACTCGCGCCAGCGCGCCGGCTCGTAACCGGCGGCGACGGCGGTTTCCCAGAACGGGCGGCCCGTGTCGAGCTCGAACATCGACTCGCGCAGCTGCTCCTCGGTCGCCCGCTGCGCCATGATCCGCGACCCCAGCAGCATCTGCCCGAAGCCGGAGCCCTCCTCCTCGAGGAACGAGATCAGCTGCAGCGGCAGCCCCAGCCCGTGCTCGCCGTTGAGCCGGCAGAGCTCGAGCGCCATCACCACGCCGAGGGTGCCGTCCCACTTGCCGCCGTTGCGGTTCGAGTCGCAGTGCGAGCCGATGCCGAATGCGGGCATGCCCTTCGGCACGTTGCGTGCCACGAGCGTCCCTACCGGGTCGTGCTCGACGGTGAACCCGATCGCCTCCAGCTCGCGGGCGAAGTACGCGTCGGTGGCGGCGTACTCGGGCGTGTACGCGTAGCGGCGAATCGCGACGGCGTCGCGGGTGTGGGCCGGGCCCGAGAGCGTCTCGATGTCGCGCCCGATACGGGCTGCGGTCCTCTGGCGGTCGATCCTCAGATGCTCCACTGCGTGTCCTCCCGTTGCGTGTGCCGTGACGATATCTTCGCAGCATGGAGAGCTGGAAGAACCGCAAGACCCTCATCCTCGGCCGCTCGGACATGGTCGGCCTGCTCACGCCGAGCGAGTACAACGACTGCGTCGAGCACGCCTACCGCATGCACGGCCTCGGCCGCGTCTACATGGAGCCGAAGGGCCACATCGTGCTCAGCAAGTACCGCGGTGAGTTCGAGGTGATGCCCTCGTACATCGAGGAGCCCGAGGCCGTCGCCTGCAAGTGGGTTTCGATCCGCGAGGACAACGCGCAGTACGAGCTGCCCGCGGTCTTCTCGATCCTCATCTACACGCACCCCGAGACCGGCTTCCCGCTGGCGATCTGCGACGGCTCGCACCACACGCTGATGCGCACCGGCTCGTCGGCCGCGGTGTCGGCGAAGTGGCTCGCGCGCAAGGACTCGAAGGTGCTCGCGATCATCGGCGCCGGCTCGGTGTGCGAAGGTGCGCTGCTCACCTGCGACCCCGTGTTCGCGTGGGACGAGGTGCGCGTGTGGAGCCGCTCGCAGGTGTCGGTCGACCGCTTCCTGGCCGAGGCGGCGCCGAAGGTGCCGCACCTGCGCGTCGTCGGCACCACCGACCTCGAGGCCGCCATCCGCGGCGCCGACGTGATCGTCACCGGCACGCACGCCCGCGAGCCGCTCGTGCGGGCCGAGTGGGTCAAGCCGGGCGCCCACATCGCCGCGCTCGGCGCCGACCTCGAAGGCGAGCAGGAGCTCGACCCGCGCCTGCTGCAGCAGGGCCGCGTCTTCGTCGACGACATCCGCCAGTGCCGCCACGACGGCGAGATCAACGTGCCCCTGCGTGAGGGTCTGATCACGGAGGCCGACCTGGCGGGCGAGATCGGCAAGGTGATCTGCGGCGAGCTCGCCGGCCGCGAGTCGGACGATCAGATCACGATCTTCGATTCGACCGGCATCGCGCTGCAGGACTCGGCGACGGTGCCGCTCGAGTACGAGCGTGCCGTGGCCGCCGGTGTCGGGGTCGAGAAGAAGATGATCTCGACGTAGTCAGCTCGGCCGCGACCCGGCCGACCGCGCCGCTCGCCAGCGTTCCGCATACCCTGCTGCTGCACGCAGGCCGGGATCCGCCGAGACCTGGCTGCACGCTCGAGCTCCGACCCTCCACGAGGAACTCCCATGGCTGACCCCGCCCCGATCCAGGCAGTGCCCACGAGCTACATCCTCGGCGTCGACATCGGGGGCACCTTCACCGACCTGCTGCTGGTGCGGGAGGCGGACGGGGCGATCTTCACCGCGAAGGTGCCGTCCACCCCGGCCGACCCCTCCGTCGCAGTGCTCACCGGCATCGACCGGATCACCGAGCACCACGGCATCCCGCGCGAGCGCATCCGGACGGTGATGCACGGCACCACCGTCGCCACGAACGCCGTGCTGACCCGTAGCGGCGTCAGGGTGGGCCTGCTCACGACGAAGGGCTTCCGCGACGTCCTGCACATCGGGCGCTCGTTCGTGCCGGGCAACCTCGGCGCCTGGGTCACCTGGCAGCGGCCGAGCCCGCTCGTGCCGCTCTCGTCGGTGGTCGAGGTCAACGAGCGGATCTTGGCCGACGGCACCGTCGACCGCCCCCTGGACGAGGCCGCGCTGCGGCTCGACATCCACCGCCTCGGGGACGAGCGGATCGAGGCGCTGACCATCTCGTTCCTCAACGCCTACGTCGACGGCCGCCACGAGCGGCTCGCCCGCGAGATCGCCCACGAGGAGCTGCCCGGCATCCAGGTCTCGATCAGCTCCGAGGTCGCGCCCGAGATGTACGAGTACGAGCGCACCGTGACCACCGTCGTCAACTCGTACGTCGGGCCGATCGTCAAGAGCTACGTCGACAACCTGCAGAGCCTGCTCTCCCGGCAGATCCCCTCGGTGAACCTGCGCATCCTGCGCTCCGACGGCGGCCTGGCCAGCGGCGAGGCCGCCGCGGCGGCGCCCGTGAACCACCTGATGAGCGGCCCGGCCGGCGGCGTGACGGGCGCGATCTGGGTCGCGAAGCAGACCGGCTTCCCCGACTTCCTCACGTTCGACATGGGCGGCACGTCGACCGACGTGGCACTCGTGCAGGGCTACGAGGCGCGCACCCGCCGCGAGACCGCGGTGCACGAGGTCATCGTCCGCGCCCCCTCGCTCGACGTGAAGAGCGTGGGTGCCGGGGGCGGCTCGATCGCCTTCGTGCCGGCGCTGACCGAGGCGCTGCGCGTCGGGCCGAGGAGCGCCGGCGCCGTGCCGGGCCCGGCCGCCTACTGCAAGGGCGGCACCGAGCCGACGGTGACCGATGCCAACATCGTGCTCGGCTACCTGCCTGCCGACGTGCGGCTGGGTGGCGAGCTGGAGGTCGATGTCGCGCTGGCCGAGCAGGCGCTCGAGAAGATCGCCGGGCCGCTCGGCCTGACCGTCCGCGAGGCGGCCGAAGGCGTCATCGACATCGTCAACGAGAACATGTTCGGGGCGCTGCGGCTCGTCTCGGTCGAGCAAGGCTACGACCCGCGCGACTTCGCCCTGATGGCCTTCGGCGGGGCGGGGCCGCTGCACGCGAACGCGCTCGGGGCGCTCCTCCAGTCCTGGCCGGTCGTGATTCCACCCGGCCCCGGCGTGCTGTGCGCGTACGGCGACGCCACCACGCGGCTGCGCAACGAGAGCTCGCGCAGCTTCGTGCGGCGCTTCGGCGACACCACGGCGGCCGAGATCCGTGCCGTGCTGGCGCCGCTCGCTGCCGACGCGGCTGCCGGGCTCGAGGAGGGTGCGGCGGCGACGGTCAGCTACCAGGCCGATGTCCGCTACTGCGGGCAGGGGCTCGTCATGCCGATCGATCTCTCCACGGCAGATCTCCAGGGCGACATCCCCGCGCTCCTGCGCGAGCGCTTCGACCGCACCCACGAGCAGCTGTTCGTGTTCGCCCTCGACAGCGAGGCCGAGCTTGTGAACGTCCGCGCCACGGCCGAGGCGGGCGGGCTCGACCTGGCCAGCCGGCCCCTGCCCGCGGGCGACGGCAGCCCCGCCGCGGCCGAGCTCGACCGGCGACGGATCTTCCATCACGGCACCGAGCATGAGGCGACCCTCTACGACCGCGCCCGGCTGCGCGCCGGCGACCGCGTCGAGGGGCCGGCGATCATCACCGAGATGGACACCACGTCGCTGATCCTGCCCGGACACCACGGGCTCGTGGAGCGCCACGGCTCCATTCTCATCTACCCGAACGACATGCCCGCGGAGGCCTGAGCCATGGGCGCACGGATCATCGAGACCGCCGCCGGCCCGTACACCCGGGTGCCGGTCAGCGTCGTCGTCACCGACATCATCGAGAGCTCGCTCCGCAACGCCCGCACCGAGATGGACGCGGTGATCTTCCGCACTGCGATGTCGCCTGGCATTCGCGAGCAGCACGACGCCTTCCCGATCATCGCCAACGCCGCGGGCCTGATGGTCGTCGGGCAGTTCGGCTCGTTCATCCACGGCTTCCTCGCGGCCTACGACGGCACCGTCGAGGACGGCGACGTCTTCCTCACCAACGACCCCTACTCGTGCAACGGCGCGATCAGCCATCTCAACGACTGGCTGGTGCTGATGCCGATCTTCCACGAGGGCCGACTGGCCGCCTGGTCGGCGATGTTCGCCCACATGACCGACACCGGCGGCCGCGTGCCCGGAAGCCTGCCGACGGACGCACAGCAGATCTTCGAGGAGGGCATCCAGATCCCGATCGTCAAGATCATGCGCGGCAACGAGTTGGTGGACGACGTGCTGAAGATCTGCCTGCGCAACACCCGCGTTCCCGAGTGGAACCGCGCCGACCTGATGGCCCAGATCGCGGCGGTCAAGCTCGCCGAGCGACGCATCCACGAGCTGTCGCGGCGCTTCGGGCCCGACCTCCTCTACTCGGCGATGGAGATCCTCCTGGAGCGCAACCTCAACGCGTTTCGCAAGGTGATCCGCGAGGTGGTGCCCGAGACGCCCGTCAGCTTCGAGGATCACATCGACGACGACGGCATGGGCAACGGCCCGTTCAAGATCGCCTGCACCATGTGGCGCGAGGGCGACCGGGCGATCTTCGACTTTGCCGGCACCGACCCGCAGTCCAGCTCGTCGGTGAACTTCTATCTCCAGCCCGAGCAGTTCAAGATGATCTTCGGGGCGTACACGTCGAAGCTCTTCGACCCCGACATCGTCTTCAACGACGGCTACTACGAGCTGCTCGACGTGCGCATCCCCGAGGGGTGCCTGCTGCGGCCGCGGCGCCCGGCTGCGCTCTCGTGCCGCACCCATCTGCTCTGCCGGATGTTCGACCTCGTCTCCGGGCTGCTCGGCCAGGGCAAGCCCGAGGCGATGTGCGGCGCCGGCTGGTCGGCGAGCCCGCATCTCATGTACTCGGGCTTCGACGGCAAGGGCGACTGGTTCCAGCTGTACCAGATCGGCTTCGGCGGGCTGCCGGCCAGGCCGGTCGGCGACGGGGTCGACGGGCACTCGCTGTGGCCGTCGTTCATGAACATCCCGACCGAGTACCTCGAGGCGTACTTCCCGCTCGTCATCCGGCACACCAGGGTGATCGCCGACAGCGGCGGCCCGGGCCTGCACCGCGGCGGTAACGGCATCTCGATCGCCTACGAGTTCCGCCAGGCGGGCGACATCTCGATCCACGACGACCGCTGGATCACCCACCCCTGGGGGGTCAACGGCGGCAAGGCAGCGGGGCGCAGCCGGCGGCGGCTCGACCGCGCAGCCGGCACCAGCGAGCTCGTCCCGTCGAAGTGCGACCGCGTCCACGTCGAGCCGGGCGACATTCTCTATTTCGACACGTGGGGCGGCGGCGGCTGGGGCGACCCGGTGCAGCGGCCGGCCGAGCTGGTGTCGGCCGACGCGAAGGTCGGGCTCATCACACGCGAGGGCGCGCTGCGCTACGGCGTCGTCCTCGGCGAGAGCCTCGAGCCCGACCTGGCGGCCACCGCTGCGTTGCGCCGGGAGCTGGTGGCGAACGCCGGCCCGCCCAGCAGCTTCGACTTCGGCGGCGACATCGAGGACCTGCTGACCCGTTGCGAGGCGGAGACCGGCCTGCCGGCGCCGCGCCGCCCGCCAACCCCTGGGAGGATGAGCCATGCCCCTGTCACCTGAGATCCGCGCCGACCTCGGCCGCTTCCTCTCGACCGTGGAGGCCTCCTCGGGCATCGGTCAGGGCCGCCCGGACGGGCTCTCCCGCCTCACCCTGAGCGACTCCGACCGCGAGATTCGCGACCTCTTCGTGCGCTGGTGCACCGAGGCGGGCCTGCAGGTGAGCGTCGACGGGATGGGCAGCATCTTCGCGCGCCGTGAGGGCAGCGAGGACCTGCCGCCGGTGCTGGTGGGCAGCCATCTCGACACGCAGGTGAACGGCGGCCGCTTCGACGGGGTGATCGGCGTGTTCGGCGCGCTCGAGCTGGTGCGGCGGCTGAACGACCTCGGCATCACGACCCGGCGGCCGATCGAGATCGTCAACTGGACGAACGAGGAGGGTGCCCGCTACTCGCCGCCGATGGTGGCTTCGGGGTGCTTCGTCGGCGCGCACCCGGTGGAGTGGGCGCACGGGCTGCGGGACGAGGACGGCGTGAGCATCGGCGAGGCGCTCGATGCGATCGGCTACCGTGGCGCGGCACCGGTCGGCGGGCGCGAGATCGACAGCTACTACGAGCTGCACATCGAGCAGGCCGACCAGCTCGACCGCACCGGGCACCAGGTCGGGATCGTCACCCACGGCTACCGCTCGCATGGCATCCGGGTCGAGTTCCGCGGCGAGACGGGCCACACCGGGCCCTTGCCGATGGAGCGGCGGCGCAACGCCCTGATGGCGGGAGCGCGGCTGCTCGTGGCCGTGGACGACATCGGCTGGGAGCACGCCGCGACCGGTGGCAAGGCCACGGGCGCGCGGCTCACCGCCTCTCCCAACAAGGCCGGCATCCTCTCCGACCTGGCTGAGGCGGTCTGCGACGTCCGCCACGAGCGCCCCGAGATCGCCGACGCGATGCGCGATCGGATGTTGCAGGCGATCCAGGCTGCGTGCGAGCGCACCGGTTGTGAGGCGACGATCCTGGACACCTGGAGCTGGGGGGGCGACATCTTCGACCGCGAGCTGATCGCCACCGTCCGCGAGGCGGCGGCGGCTCTCGGTTACCGCGCTGCCGAGCTCCCCAGCCAGGCCGGGCACGACGCGTACTTCCTCGCCCAGCGCTTCCCCGCCACGATGATCTTCACGCCCTGCAAGGACGGGATCACGCACAACAACCACGAGCTCGCGACGCCCGCCATGATCGAGCCGGGGCTCAACGTGCTCCTGCACGCCGTCGTGGCGCGCGCCGACCGGCGCTGAGCCGCTAGAGCCGAGCTCTTACCAGTCGTCGACGCAGCAGCGGAGGGTCGCGCCGCTCGGGTCGCTGATGCCGACCATGCGGCAGCCTGCCTCGAGCAGCTGTGCCATCGACTCGACAACCTCCTCCGAGATCAGCTCCCCCGCGACCAGCAGCGGGATGCCTGGCGGGTACGGCACGATCATCTCGGCGGCGATGCGGCCGACGGCATCGGCGGTGGCCACCTGCATGCTGGCGTAGCCGGAGCCCTCGCGTGGCGTCATCGCCATCTCGGGGATCTCCTCGGGCCAGAGCGAGGCGATGCGGCTCTCTTCGACAATCTCGTCGCCCGCCTCGGCCAGCGCGGCCAGCGCGTCGAGCAGGAAGTCGACCGTCTCCGGGCTGTCGCCGGGGGTGATCGAGAAGACGAGCCGGCGCAGGTCGGCGAACTCCGGGTTGATGCGCCGGTGCTCGCGCAGCCAGCGCGCCGCGGCGTGGCCGGTCTCCCAGCGGCCGTGCACGTCGACGACGAACTTCGTCGGGTCGATCCCGGAGATGCCCGGCGTGCCCACGATCTCTTCGCCGTAGGCGCTGAGCCCGGGGATTCCGCGCTCCAGGAGGCCTGTGCGCGCCCGGGCGGCCAGCTCGAGCGCCGTCGACCAGCGCTCGCGCCCGTGCTGGGCCATGTCGTGCAGGGCGACATCGAGCGAGAGCAGCAGCAGCGCCGACGGCGACGACGACTGCAGCATCTGCAGCAGCGAGTCGATGCGGGCAGCCTCGATCAGGTGCCCCTGGTGGTGCAGCAGCGACGACTGCGTCAGCGAGCCGAGGGTCTTGTGCGGGCTGTGCACGACGACGTCGGCGCCGCAGGCGAGGGCGGGCCGCGGGAACGCCGGATGGAGCGCGAAGTGTGTGCCGTGCGCCTCGTCCACGATCAGGGGCACGCCCTGCGCCGCTGCGATCTGCGCGATCTCGGCGATCGGGCCGGTGAAGCCGTAGTAGCTCGGGCTGGTGACGTGGATCGCGTGGATCTGCCGGTTGCGGGCGAGAGCGGCCTCGACCTCCTCGGCCTCGACCCCGAAGAGCCCGTCGAGGCGGTCGTTGCGCAGCGGCGGCAGGTAGACGGGCCGGGCGCCCGAGAGCGCGATCGCCGCGTACACCGAGCGATGTGAGCCGCGGGCGACGAGGATCGTCTCGCCGTCGCCGACCGCGGCGCCGATCGCGGCGATGTTGGCGATCGTGGCGCCGTTGACGAGGAACCAGCTACGGGATGCGCCGAGCAGCCGTGCTGCGCGCGACTGGGCGATCGCGATCGCCGACGACGCGCCGTGCAGGTAGTCGAACCCGGCCAGCTCGCTGACGTCGGCCGCATACGCCGCCGCACCGAGCGCCTCGAGGCCGGCCGGTGGAGCCCCGGCGCCGCCCTTGTGCCCCGGCATGTGGAACGAGGCCTGCTCGGCCGCGCGGATCGCGCGCAGGTGCTCGACGAGGATCGGCTCCGCGCCCGGCGGGGTCAGCTCAGGCATGTCGCCATCGCCGCCGCGAGGATGCCGAGGCCGTCGCGCAGCGTCCGCTCAGCGATCGTGAGCGGCGGCAGGATCTTCAGCACGGTGTCGTTGCGGCCGGTGCGCTCGATGATCAGCCCGTCGGCGAAGCAACGGGTGGCGATCGCCCGGGCCAGCTCCCCCGTCGGGTCGATCCCGGCGGTGTCGACGCCCCAGATCAGCCCGATGCCGCGGATCTCGACGCGTGGGTCGAGCGAGGCGACGGTGAGCAGCAGCTCATCGTGGACGAGAGCGGCGCGGGCGCACGTGACCTCCTCCATCCCCTCCTCCTCCCAGACGCCCAGCGCGGCGGCGGCCGTCACGAACGCGAGCTGGTTGCCGCGGAACGTGCCGGTGTGCTCGCCCGGCTTCCACACGTCGAACGCCGGGCGGATCAGCGTGATCGCCATCGGCAGGCCGTAGCCGCTGATCGACTTCGAGAGGGTGATGATGTCGGGGACGATGCCGGCGCGCTCGAACGAGAAGAAAGGGCCGGTGCGTCCGCAGCCGGTCTGGATCTCGTCGACGATCAGCAGGATCGCGTGGTCGTCGCAGAGCGCGCGCAGCTCGCGCAGCCACTCGGCCGGCGCGACGTTGACGCCGCCCTCAGCCTGCACCGTCTCGACGATCACGGCGGCGGGCAGCTCGACGCCGGAGTGGGAGTCGGCGAGGATCGCCCGCAGGTAGCCGAGCGACTCGAACTGCCCCGTGGGGCCGCCGCCGGGGAACGGCAGGAACGTGACGCCGCCGAGCGGGATGCCGGCGGCGGCGCGGTGCTCGAGGTTCGCCGTCGCGGCGAGGCTGCCCAGGCTGTGCCCGTGATAGCCGCCCATGAAGGCGACGATGCCGGTGCGGCCGGTCGCCTTGCGCGCCACCTTGAAGGCGGCCTCGACGGCGTTGGTGCCGGTCGGGCCGGTGAACTGCACGCGGTGGTCGAGGCCACGCGGCTCGAGGATGCGTGCGGTGAACTCACGCAAGAACCGCTCCTTGGCCGCGGTGTGGAGGTCGAGCGCGTGGGTGACGCCGTCGCCGGCGATGTAGTCGACGAGCGCCGCTTTCAGGGTCTCGTGGCTGTGTCCGTAGTTGAGAGCGCCGGCACCGGCGAGAAAGTCGATGTAGGAGCGGCCGTCGGCGTCCTGGAGCAGTGCTCCTCTGGCTGACGTGAAGAGGGCGGGGAATGAGCGGCAGTACGAGCGGACTGCGGACTCACGTTCCTCGAAGATCGAGCTGGGCTCGACGTCGTGGCGGCGCCTCAGCTCGGCCGTCTCGGCGGTGCTCTGTGGGGACATTATCTACCTCCTCGATGCGCGGGCGCGCACGGCACGCCTCACGTGTTGACGGAACGGTTTTTGCAGCGGACGGGGAATAATGGCGGAAAGCACTCGTGCCGGGAAGGCCGAATCCGACCAGGCTGGTTGCGCTGTGGTGAAGGCGCCCGCGGTACTGTCCCGGGATGGGCGAGACACGGCGCGTGGTGGTCGTCGGGGCGGGGGCCGCCGGCTGTGTCGCAGCGCTGCGCGCGGCCGCCCTTGGCGCCTCGGTGGTGCTGCTCGAGAAGGAGGAGCACGGCGCCACGATCGAGCGCGGCGGCGGCTGGATCTTCGCGGCGGGAACGCGCTGGCAGGCCGCCGCGGGCATCGCCGACTCGCCCGAGCAGTTCGCCGCCGACGTCCAGGCGAAGAACGGCGGCACCGCCGAC
Organism: Actinomycetes bacterium; assembly: GCA_025350775.1. Taxonomy (GTDB): domain Bacteria; phylum Actinomycetota; class Thermoleophilia; order Gaiellales; family Gaiellaceae; genus CANFDS01. Next base: position 374 of record JANXXF010000325.1, on the reverse strand, counting down.
CCCGAAGTGCTGCTCGCGCTCACGCGCGCGTCGGCCGGGGTGGCGCACTGGCTCGCCGACGAGGTGGGAGTGCCGCTCGTGCTCGAGTCGGAGGCGGGCCGCCCGGACGACCCGCACCTGACGCACCGCTGCCTCGTCGACCGGGAGGGGCGAGGCGGCCCCGGCTTCCTGGCCCTCGCGCGCGCCGCGTGCGCGCGCCATCCTGCTATCGATCTGCGCATCGGCACGGGCGCGGAGGGGCTGCTCGTCGAGGCCGGCGTGGGTGCGGGCAGGCACGGCGGCGGCGGTGGCGGGCGCGCTGGCGGTGGCGGGCGCGCGGGCGGTGGCGGGACGCGTGTCTTCGGCATACTCGCCGGGGGCGGGGCGAAGGTGCG
>JANXXF010000317.1 GCA_025350775.1 Actinomycetes bacterium | reverse complement strand
CCCCCCCCCCCCCGGGTTTCGCGAAGTCGTGACTACATGGTCAAAGAATTTGGACATCGGCGAGCGACATTGGCAAAGTGGTCATAACGTAGGCCGGACGTTCATAAAGCGCGCTACGCCTCTGACCGACCAGACGCAGGTCGCCGCGACTGCGCTGCTCGTCCAAGTCCCTTGAGAGATGTGCGCCACGGGGGAAGCGTGTCGCGATATCCCGACACGGAAGCAACCGGAAGTGAATGTCGTGAAATCCAGACACGATGGCAAAAATGTGCTATTGTCTGGATATCTCGACAGAAGATCACTTCCTCGTCTACAACGCGGAGTCTCTGGGGCCGGCGATTCGACACTTCCGGGAGCAGGCTGGGTTGACCCAGGCTCAGCTCGCGGAGCTCGTAGGAATTCAGCGCTCCTACCTGGCCGAGCTCGAGGCAGGAAAGGTCTCCGAGCAGACGCGACGCCTCGTCAGCCTGTTCAGGGTGCTCGGGGCGAGGATCGTGATCGGGAAGGCCGACTGGTGAGCGGCCTCGCCGTCTGGATGTACGGGCAGGAGATCGGGCTCCTGTCCGTCAAACGACGTGACCTGGTCTTCGGCTACACAGCGGAGGCACTCGACGCAGGCATCGGGCGTCCGCTGCTATCGGTCTCGATGCCGACACGGTCGCGTCCCTACAGTGGCGCCGTGCCTCGGGCGTTCTTCGATGGCCTGCTGCCGGAGGGCGAGGCACGACGGATCTTCGCGCACGACTTCGGCGTCGACGAAGGAGACGTGGTCGGACTATTGACGGCGATCGGGCGCGACTGCGCAGGTGCCCTCGTGATCATCCCCGAAGGTGAAAGCCTCGCTGCCGAAGGCGCCCCCGAAGCAATCACGGAAGGTCAGGTAGCCGAGCGCCTCCGCACATTGCGCTTCCACCCGCTCGGGGTCGATCAACGAGTGCGCGTGTCTCTCGCCGGCGTGCAGGAAAAGCTCCTGCTAGCGCGCGCCGGTAACGGCTGGGGGCTACCCGTGGACGGGGCGCCGTCAACGCACATTCTGAAGCCGGCGCACGGATGGCTTACCAACTCGGTTGCCAACGAAGCGTTCTGCATGCGGGTGGCGCGGCATCTGGGGATCCTCGCCGCGAACGTCGAAGTCCAGACCTTCGCCGGGGTACCGGCGCTCGTGATCGAACGCTACGACCGGACGCGCTCGGACGAGCAGCTACGAGTCCTCCGCCTGCACCAGGAAGATCTCTGCCAGGCCCACGCCGTCGCTGCTCAGCGAAAATACGAGGAGGGCGGAGGCCCCTCGTTGCGCGACTGTGCACACATGCTGGAGAGCTGGTCGCAAGGACGAGAGCAGCGCGAGCAGCTACTCGACATCACCACCCTCAACGTGCTCGTCGGTAACGCCGGCGCTCACGCCAAGAACCTCTCACTCCTCCATGACGTTGGTGGGCAAGTGCGGCTTGCTCCGGCGTACGACGTGATGTCGACGGTGTACTACCCGACTGCGAGCACTATCCCGGGGCTGTTCGTGAACGGGGTTCGGAACATCAATCAGGTGACTCGAGAAGACCTGATCCGCGAGGCGATAGCGTGGGGATTGCAGCGAGGATCCGCAGAAGCCCGGGTCGAGCGGTTGCTCGTTGGCGCTGAGGTCGCGATAGCGCTCGCAGCGGAGGAGATCGGCCCTCCCGGCGATCTCGTGGACACAGTGCTGGCACGCGCACGGGCGCTGAACTCGGTTCGACCAGGCCGGTGAAGTGTGGGCGGCAATCAACCGCCAGTTGAGCGAGAGCAGGCGGGAACCCTTGCGAGACCGCTTCGTCACACGCTGTTGCTCACTTCATCGAGATAAGATTGCCATATTGACAATCGCGATGATCCCAGCTACGGTGACCCCCATGACGATCGCGGAGTCTGCGAGGAAGCTCATCGGCCGGCGCGTGCGCGAGGAGCGGCTTCGAGCCGGCTACGCGAACCAGGCGGCCTTTGCCAAGAGCGTGGGCGTTGACGCGCCGACGCTCTCGCGCATCGAAAACGGCAAGCGGAGCGTCAATAGCGTTCTGCTCCAACGGATCGCCGATCGGCTCGAGGTAACGATGGAGACGCTCGTTCGCGACCCTCTGCCGCAGCTCGCCTTCGCGCGGCAGGGAGACGGGGACGATCAAGCGATGCGGGGCATGATCGAGTGGGCGGCGAAGCTCCTCGAGGACATGGACACGGTGGCGAGGTACGTTGGCCGCAAACCGCTCCTCTGAAGATCAGCCGTACGAGCATGGTGCTCGGCGGGCGCTCGAGCTTCGACTAGAGCTCGGTCTCGGCGACGAGCCCATCCCTGAACTCTGGACGCTCGTCCGAGTTCGAGGTGCCCAGCTCGCCTTCCGTCCTTTCGGGGCGGCGGCTGGTGACGGCCTCTATCTCTGGAATGGCGATACCGCGCTGATTATCGCGAACTCGTCGACCCGATCACGTCTCCGGCAGCGATTCACGGTCGCGCACGAGCTCGGCCACCACGAGCTGCACCGCCCTGCTGAAGGCAGCTACCTCCACACAGACAAGGACATCTTCGCCAGTACGGACCCGGTCGAGCAAGAGGCGAACGCATTCGCGAGCCACCTACTGGCGCCCGACCCGGCGATCAAGCGGGCCCTCGCCGAGTGGCAGGTAACAGACATCAGCCCCGTCGTCATCGCGCGACTGATGCAGCGCTACGGGATCTCGTACGAAACCGCTGTCTTTCGTACCCACAACAGCGGCGTCATCAACGCCGGCCAACGTGACCGGCTACTGGACGCAAAGCGAAGCAGCAGTGTTCGCGCGTTCTGCGATCAGATTCACTTCAACGAGTTCCTGAGCTTCCCGCCCGCCGGCGGCCTACCGGGGCCGTTCGAAGCCGATGTCGTCCAGGCGTACAGGGCCGGAGGGATCGGAGACGATCGGCTTGCCGAGCTCCTGCGCCTGCCTCGGTTGGAGGCACTCGAGCGCGTCCGCGAGGCAGGAGTCGAGGCCGTAGGCGATGAGCTCTCCGCTGACGAGTTCGAGGCGCTCCTCGGCGGATGAGCAAAGGGACTGCGAGGCTTCCTCGTGGGGCGAGCGTCGTCTGCCTCGACGCGATGATCTTGATCGGCTACGCGAGCGCAGATCTCCTCGAGACGCTCAGCAGCTTCTTTGCCGCCGCTGACGTCCACGTCTGCACGTCGGCCTGGGTGATCGACAACGAGATTGGCAAGCACCTGGACACGCATCGTGCGAACCAGAAAATCGTCGACGCCGACTGGCTCCACCGTGCCGCTGTCGTCGACGAGGACATCCTCTACGTCCAGAACCTGCTCGCGGCCTGGGGAAGCGCTTCCGGGAAGGATCGCGGCGAAGCGGAAATCCTGGCGCTGTGCTCTCGACATGGCTGGATCGGCGTGAGCGACGACCACAACGCGCATGGCGGCGCCGCTCTCGCGAAGAGGCAGGGGCGCCCCTTCGAGCCGTCGCTGGTGCGTGGAGTCAGCTTGTTGGCTGCGGCCGCGGCCGAGAACCTGATCGGCGTCGACCAGGCCTGGGCCGTACATCGAGCCGTTGAAGCCCGCTACGACGACCCACCGATCATGCCGATCACCCCCGCGTTCGAGCAGGCCTTCGCCGACGCTGTGACAGCACTCCGCGCGACCCGAAACAGTCAGGGCTCACCTCCCTGGCCCCGGCTCCTCACCTGCGGCGCCGACAGGATCGTGAAGGCGGCGGTACGCCACCGCAACAAGCAGCTCGGGACCGTGTGACTGCACGGAGACTGGCCTGCCCCGGGTTGAACGCCGCCGTCGGGCCGCGATCGGACGGAGGTGAGGCCAGATCAAGCGTCGTTCCCAGTCGACAATCGATCCAAGATCTGAGGCGTTCTCTGCATGATCAACTGCATCATCAAACAGCGTACCCACTGTTGCGCCTGGAGCATCAAGACGCTACGATGCGACCATGACTAGGGTGACTGTTACGGTCGATGACGAGATCTTCGATCTCGTCTGCAAGAACCCCGAGGCTCTAGAGCTCGACCCGAAGGCATCTCAGTCAAGCCGCCTGAGCCAGATTCTCCGAGAGGGTTTCGTCGCACGTCGCACCCTCCTTCGGGATCAGGAGCGGCGGAACGCCTACGTCGCGCACGCCGCCGATCCGGCGCACGGCGAGTCGGTTACCGAGGTGTTCGATCTGGCGGAGAAGAGTGGCCTCTTCTAGGCGTCGATGATCCAGAGAGGCGCCGTCCACCAGATCTCAGGATCCGCGACGCCCTTTGTGATCCTCACGCGAGACGACTGGAATGACAGGATGTCTTCCGTCGGCGGAGTACCGATCCTCGCTTCGGGGAGTGCTCCTGAACACCTGAGAGTCACGCTCGCCGGCCTCGAAGGAGCTGCTGATATCACACGGCTCCAGGCGATCCCGATTGAGCGAATCGACTCGCCCATCCATGTGCTCAGCGACGACGAACTGCTGGCTGTCGAGCGCGCACTTGCAGACATCATCGACGCACCACGGTTTGCTGCGGAGCCATTACGAAGCCGTCGGCCCCTCCCGGGAGCCATCAACTACCCGAGAGCGGGCGAAGTCTACTACCTCACCGGGGCGAAGATCGGAAACGAGACGAAACGGTATCTCGTGGCCTCGCGGGACGACTGGAATCGGGTAAGAGATACCGTCCTGATAGTCCGCACCACGACTCAACCAAAGTTTCCGGTAGCTGACTTCCCGATCATCCAGAGCGGCGCTGCGCAAGCCGCCTGCGGAGAACTGACAGCGGTTCCAGCGGACGCGCTTGACCTCTCGAGCAGACCCGCCACGAATAAGACGATCGGCATGTCGGATCTGCGTGAGGTTATTCGCGGCATCTGCGCAACATACGTCCTGCGCGACTATCCGATTTAGCCACTACTGGACCGCAGCCTGCTTCCACTCGACTATGCGGCGTTCGACGATGACACCGATAGCCGCGGCGTAGGTTCATACCCGCGCTTGGCGGTGTGGGTGGATCTGCCGTAGGCTGGGAGCGTGGGCTGGGTCGAGGCGGAGCGGGTACTCGCGGGTGCGGGGCGCCGCGCTCGTGACAGAGGTCGAGCGCCAGACGTCGGCGGTGGAGGAGGCGGAAGTGACGCGTGAGCTGTTCGATTTCGTGTCGAAGGGTCTGATGGTGCAGGCCGTCGCGGTCGCAGCCAGGCTCGGCATCGCCGATCTGCTGACCGAGGGCGCGAAGACGGCGGAGGAGCTTGCCCGCGAGACGGGAGCCCACCCCCCGACCCTCTACCGGCTCCTACGCGCTCTCACCGGGGTCGGGATCGTCGCGCAAGACGACGACTTGCGTTTCTCGCTTGCCCCGCTGGGTGCGGCGCTTCGCAGCGGCCCAGAGTCGGCTCGCGAGCGGACGCGGTTCTTCGGCGAGCCCTACGTCTGGGACGCTTGGGGGCACCTCGAACACAGCGTCATGACCGGCACGCCAGCGTTCCGCGACGCCCACGGCGTCGGTTTTTTCGAGTTCTTCGCCGAGAACCCAGAGGCTGAGGCGACGTTTCACGCTTTCATGACAAGGCAGTCGGAGCTTCAGGTACCGCTGATCCTCGCCGCCTACGACTTCTCGGAGGCGCGTAAGATCGTCGATGTTGGTGGCGGCCACGGCAGCCTGCTCGCTGCCGTCCTGCGAGCGAATCCCGGCGCGACCGGCGTCCTCTACGACTTGGCGGAGGTGGTCGAGAACGCGACGCACGTCCGCGCGCCGGATCTCGCTGCGCGCTGCGAGACCGTTGCCGGGAGCTTCTTCGAGACCGTGCCGGACGGAGGCGACTGCTACCTCCTCAAGCTGGTCATCCACGACTGGGACGATCAACGGGCCGTCGAGATCCTCAGAAATATTCGCGCGGCGATCGCGGACGAGGGGAGGCTCCTCCTGCTCGAGGCCGTCATGCCCGCGGGCAACGACTACCACCATGCGAAGTTCATGGACCTGAACATGCTCGTGCTCACAGACGGCGGCCGTGAGCGGACAGAGGACGAGTTCCGCGAGCTCTTTCGCGCGGCGGGCTTCGCACTATCGAGAACGGTGGCGACAGCGTCGCCACTGAGCATCGTTGAGGCCGTCCCGGCGTAGACGTCAAGTGCTCGATGGGCGCAGTGGGGCCAGTGCAAGCCGTCGCGCCGAGATGTCACTGCTTCGCGGCCTGCTTGAAGACGAGGCGGAACGTCGAGGACATCAGGTCAATGCCGTCTCTCGCCGCGTTCTCCAGCACTGGCTCGCTCGTGGCGAGGCCCGAGAGCTCCGCGTAGCCATACTCGAGCACCCGCGCGTCGTTGCCGGTCCAGCGGGTGGCGAGTGATGAGAGGGTCTCGAGCTGAGCCTGCCAGACCGGATCTTCGCCCGTGGTGCCTTGCGGACGGATCACGAGCACGTCGAGGTCGCTCGCTTCCGTCGCCTGCCCTCTCGATACCGAACCGAAGACTACGGCGGCTGCTGGTGCGAGCGGCCAATCTTCCAGAGTTGCGCGCAGCCTCGCGATCAGCTCCTGGCGGAGCAGCGCAATGCCCTGGACGTAAGGCGCGGCCAGGTGCTCTGCGTTGAAGCGGTAGAGCACAGCGCGGGCACCGCCTGGCTCAGCGGTGATGATCCCCTGCACCTCAAGGCGTTTCAACGCGAGGCGGATCGGCTCGTAGGACCGCGAGTTCAGAGTCCGCTCGACCTCTCTGCTCGTATAGGAGCGATCCCCACTCGCAAGCAACCCAAGGATTTCTCCTTCGACGCCGTTGGTGATCACACGGAAGGGATGCGAGAAGTCCACTCGCTGATCCTAGTACGAATTGACTATCTTTTTGGTCGTTTGACCATATCGGCAGTCATTCAACGGTGGCTCGGCCGGGTCACGCTGATCGGACTGCGGTCGGGGTTGTCGACTGCCGCGCTTACGGGATCAGCTCGAACGCCGGGGCGTGGTTCGGGCGAACGACGCCGAAGTGGCGATGGTCGAGAGTAGCGATCCGGGTGACGCCGAGCCGCTCGGCGATGATGATGAGACTGGCGTCGGTGCCGCCGAGACCAAGATCGGCGTATCTGTCGATCAGCTCGGCGATTCGGTTGGCGTCACCAGCTGTGATCGGGGTCGGCACTGTCAGCGGCGGCCAGCAGGACACTCGTGTCGACGACGAGCAAGGTCAGTTTCGGCCGAAGCCCTCGGCGAGCAGCTCGTCGGTGTCGCGGGCGAAACTGCCGGAGCGGGACGAGCCCAGCCCGATCAACGAGCGGGTGTGCTTGGCCGGAGGCAGCCCCGCCGGAAGCACAGCAGCCAGCTCCGCAATCACCGAATCGATGCTGACGCCTCGCCGCGTCGCCTCAGCCCGCAAACGCGCCAACGAATCCTCGGGCAGATCAACGATGACGGTCATCGATCCAGTATAGGCAGGGGGGGCCAGCGGGCACCGCTGCGACTTGCATTCGCGCCTGCGCTGGTGTCAACTTCCGTCGCGACCCCTTGCGACTGCGGAGGACACGATGGAGCTCGCCTACTGGATGACGTACCGCGCACTGCTCGAGCCGCCGCGGGAGAGCAGCGCGCGCTGGACGCAGCACTGGTCGCGGTACTCGGGATGAGCACGCGCATCGGCCTGCTCCTCGCGGAGGGGCTGCCGTTCGACGAGACGGTGGCAGTGGGCGTCGCGGCCGAGGACGCGGGGTTCGACAGCGTCTGGCATGTCGAGATCCAGCGCGAGCCGTTCGTCCCGCTCGCCGCGATCGCCGCGCGGACGTCACGGATCCGGGTCGGCAGCGGCGTCGCGATCTGGGCGCGCTCGCCCGTCCTCGCGGCGCTGACGTCGGCGAACCTCGACGAGCTCTCGAACGGACGCTTCGTCTACGGCCTCGGCACCGGCCCGCCCGACTGGAACCGGCGCTTCCACGGCATGGGCTACGAGCGTCCCGTCCGGCGGATCCGCGAGTACGTCGACGTCGTGCGCGGCGTCTGGACGGCCCACGACGGCGCCAGCTTCGACTACGAGGGCGAGCTGTACCGCGTCGAAGGGTTCTCGCGGACGATCGGCCAGCGCCGTGAGCGGATCCCGGTCGTCCTGGCTGGCGTGCGCAAGGGCATGCTCGAGCTCGCGGGCGAGATCGCCGACGGCGTCCTCTGCAACGTCTTCACCACCGGCCCGTACCTCGAGCAGTTCGCACTCCCCCACCTCGAACGCGGCCTCGCCCGCGGCGGCAGAAGCCGCAGCGACCTGGAAGTGGCGGGCGTGGTGACCGCGGCCGTGAACAGCGACCGGGCGACCGCGCGCCGCTGGGCGCGCCACCACCTCGCGTTCTACGGCGTCATCCCGTACTTCGACACCATGTTCACGATCCACGGGTTCGAGCGCGAGGCCGCTGCCATCCGCGCTGCCGCCGCCACGGGCGACACGGCGGCGATGATCGCGGCCGTCAGCGAGGAGATGATCGACGTCTTCTCGATCGCGGGCACACCGGACGAGGCCCGCGCGCGGCTCGCCGGCTGGAGCGCCCTCGACCTGCCGGTGCTGTTCCCGCCGGCGTTCGCCCTCGGCGCCGACGAGATCGCCGCGAACCAGCGGGCGCTGATCGACACGTTCGCGACGTAGAAAGGGTGTGGTGTGCCCCCGGTCGGGCTAGCTGAGCGCGCCGGCGCGTCGCGCTAGCTGAGCGCGCGGGCGCGGGCGAGCAGCGCGGCCTCGGCGGCCGCCTCGCGGGCGCGGGCGGCCTCGCTCCAGCGGTCGTGCTCGGCGAGAGTTTCGTCGATGCCGGCCAGCATGGCGGCCATCGCCGCGGCGGAGGAAGAGCCGCTCTGGCGGCGGGCCTCGGCGCAGGCGGCGGGGTCGAGCGCGTCGCGCAGAGTCGCCTCGTCGATCGCGACGGGCCGGCCGAGCGCGGCCTCGGCTGCGGCGGAGAGCCGGGCCGGGGTCAGTGCCGACGGCGGCTCGTCGGCCTCGACCAGCTCGCGCACCGCGCGGCCGACGACCTTGTGGGCGCTGCGGTAGTCGATGGTGCCACCCAGCGCCAGCACGTCGGTGACATCGGCAGCGGTGACGAAGCTCTCGCGCGCGACCTGCTCGAAGCGTGCGACATCCAGCTCGATGCCGTCGAGCACCGACGCGGTGAGCCGCGCGATCGCGACGGCCTCCTCCAGCGCGCGCGGAATGGTGCCGTTGAGCAGGTGGAAGTGGTCGGTGCGCGCCGAGCCGGTGTGCAGGGCGACGAGGGCGCTCGCGAGGTCGCCGGCGGCCTGCCCTGCCTGGGTGCGGATCGCGGCGAGCGCGTACGGGTTCTTCTTCTGCGGCATCAGCGCGCTGGCACGACTGTGCGCGTCGGCGAGCTCGAGCAGGCCGAACTCCTGGCTCGCGTAGATCTCGAAGTCCTGGCCGAGCTGGCTCTGGTGCGTCGCGGCAATGGCCAGCGTCGACAGCACCTCGACGTACACATCGGCCTGCCAGGCGGCGTCCTTGGCGTGCTCGACGAGGCCGTCGCAGCCAAGCAGCTCGGCGAGCCGTGCCCGGTCGAGCGCCCAGCGCGAGCCGGCGCTCCCCCCTGCTCCCGCGACGCTCTCGCCCAGGGCGGCATGGTTGGCGCGCGCCCGCGTTGCGTCGCGCAGCGCCGGGTAGGCGTAGGCCAGCAGCAGGTGGCCGACCGTGGTCGGCTGGGCCGGCTGGAGGTAGGTGTAGTCGGTGGCGAGCGCCGTGGCTGTCGCGCGCGCGTGGCGCGCGAGCGCGGCAGCCTGGTCGACGAGTGCCTCGTGCAGCTCGCGGATACGCGCGCGGGCCACAAGCCGCACGCCCACCCGGAACGCCTCGCGACGCGGCCTGCCGGCGCTGAGCCAGCCCGCGGCGGAGCGGCCGACGCGCCGCTCCAGCTCGGCCTCGCGCGAGTTGAAAGCATCGCCGAGCGCCGGATCCCAGGGGAACTCGTCGCCGGGAATCTCGTGCAGCTCGAGCAGCCCGCGCAGTAGCGCCTGCGCGTCGTCGCCGGCCAGGTCGCCGCCCTCGACGAGCGCGACCGCGTGGGCGAGATCGGCGAGCGAGAGGCCGTGCGCCAGGCGCGGCCCGTGGGCACTCTCGGCCGCGAACGCGGCAGCGACGAGCTCGCCCGCAGCAGCCCCGCGCAGACGCCCGCCGCGCCCCAGCTCCTCGGTTCCACTCACGCGGCGGAGACTACGCGATCTCTGCCTTCGCCTCCTCCTCCAGCTCGATCCGCCGGCTGCCGCCATGGCGTGGCGTGGCGGGGCGCGGCGGGCCTCGAGCTCAGCGAAGTCCGGCTGCCATGCCTGGTTCGACCCCGACGGACGACCCGCAGCCGGCAGCCCGCAGCCGCGCGAGGTCGTCGTGCCGCGACGCGATGTCGGTGCGCGGCGCGGCGCGGCGCAGGTCGCGCAGCATCTCCAGCGCGGCGAGCAGCACCGGCAGCGGCGGCCCGCTCGCCGTCACCTGGGCGAGCTGGCTGTCGCCGAGCGACTTCGAGGGCTGCTCGATGAACCGCGCGACGAGCTGGTCGTGGTGCTGCTCGGCGGCGCGACCGTGCGCCTCGCAGACCCGCAGGAAGGCGGCCAGGTTCCGCCGCAGCCAGGGGGCCTCGGCACTCGTCTCCAGCGCGTCAAGAAAGTGATCGAGGAAGCTGCGCCGACGCAGGCAGTCCCGCAGGCTCTCCTGGTCGGACGGGATCATGAACTGCATCTTGTCCACCAGCAGCTGCGAGTAGTACGGATCCTTGCCCTGGCAAACGCCGAGCAGCAGGTCGATCTCGTTGATCCCCGAGAAGTCGCCCGCGTTCGCGCCGCGGTACTCGTGCCGGCCGACGCGATACGGCTTGTAGTACGGACGGACACTGTGGAAGAAGCGGTCGACGTCGAGCGACGAGAACAGCTCGCCGTTGAACACCGCGACGTCCTCCAGGGCGCGCCGCGCATCGTCGAAGAGCGTCTCCGCCACCGGGTGCGAAACCCCCAGCGGGACGATCCGCCGCAGCGCGTCCGCGGCCCGCATGTAGGCGAAGATCCCGCGCGTGTTCATGTCGATGAAGAAGAACTCGTCGCGGAGCGAGGTGAAGCTCTTCTGCCGGCCGTCGCGCGCGGCGTTGTGCGTGGCCAGGTGGCTGCTCGCGAAGCGCGGGACGACGCCGAGCGACGCTCCGAGGTGTAGGCCGAGGGCGGATGCCTCGAGGTGTGGCGACTTCTGCTCGCGCACAGGGTTGGTCAGCTCGTGGCGGCGCAGCGCCCCCATGTACAGGCCGAGGTTGCCGAGCAGGTCGAACGCCTGGTCGAACCCCTCATCGGTGTTCCCCTCGTCCGCGAGCGCCCGCACGTACAGGCGGCCCTCCTCCAGCAGCTGCTGCTTGAGGTCGTCACCCACGCCGTCGGTGTTCGCGCGATCGGGCTGGGCCCAGTACAGCTGCTCGAGGGCAGTGTTGAGCTCGACGAACGTCGAGCGGATCCAGCTGTCGAACGCAGTGACGTGCGCGCTCACGTGCTAGCCCGGCTCCCCTGCAGTCGCGCCGTTCCCCTTCGACTGATCTCTCGACTCGAGCACGCGTGCACGACCTCCGGCTACTGCGCCTGGCAGGGCAGGTGGCGCAAGGCTACCGCAGGATCGTCACGCTCCAGAGCTCAGCGCCCACCCGAAGGTAGCGCTCGACCGATCACCGAGTCAAATCGGCCCGAAACCCGGGCGCATTCGTCGCGATCGCGCCCTGCCGTAGCTCCCGCCGCAGGATCTTGCCGGTCGGCGTCTTCGGCAGCTCGTCGACGATCGTGATCGCACGCGGAACCTTGTACGCGGCCAGGCGCTCCCGACACCACGCGATCAGCTCGGCCGGCTCGGCGCGCTGGCCGGGCCGCAGGCTGACGAAGGCGATCACCGTCTCGCCGCGGTAGGGGTCGGGCACACCCACGACGGCCGCCTCGCGGACGGCGGGCTGGCCGTAGAGGACGTCCTCGACCTCGCGCGGCCACACCTTGTAGCCCGCCGCGTTGATCAGATCCTTCTTGCGGTCGACGATGTAGAACCAGCCCTCCTCGTCCATGAAGCCGACGTCGCCGGAGTGCAGCTCGCCGCCCGGGAAGGCGTGCGCCGTCTCCTCCGGCTGCTGCCAGTAGCCGGGCACCACCTGGGGGCCGCTCAGGACGAGCTCGCCCACCTCGCAGGCGGGAAGCTCGCGCCGCTCGTCGTCGACGATCCGGCAGACCGTGTTGAAGATGGGCAGGCCCACCGACAGCGCGCCCGACAGCGGGTCGACCGGGGCGCGCCGGTCGGAGGGGACGATATGCGTCGGTGAGGTCGTCTCGGTCAGCCCGTAGACCGTGCGGATGGTGGTGCCGAACCGCTGCTCGTACGCCTCGACGGTGGCCGGCGCGATCGGTGCCCCGCCGCTGTACGCCTTCGCCAGCGACGAGATGTCGTGGCCGGCGGCCGCCGGGTGGTTGAGTAGGGCCAGGTAGACGGTGATCGCGGCGACCGTGAAGGTGGCCCGGTAGCGCTCGATCAGCTCGAGGCTGACGCCCGCGTCGAAGCGGTAGGCGAGCACGATCGGCATCGGCACGAGCAGCGCGACGGCGACGTGGGCGACGAGGCCGGTGATGTGGAACAGCGGTGCGACGCCGAGGACGACGTCCTGCTCGGTGAGGTGGATCCAGTCGCGGTAGGCCTGCGCGTTGAAGACGACGTTGCCGTGCGTGTTCAGCGCGCCCTTCGGCGGACCAGTCGTGCCGGACGTGTAGGTGAGGAAGGCGACGTCGCCGGGCGCCTGGCGCACAGGCGGCGGCCGCTCGCCGTCGTGGGCGCGGGCCAGCTCGAGCAGGTCGTGGGCGCCCTCGGCGCGCCTCCGCTCGACCCCGCCGAGGAGGGCCGGCGGCGGGCCTGTCAGCAGGTCGAGCTCGGAGGTGGTGACGACGACGCCCACCGACGTGCCCGCAAGGACGTGGGCGGCGACAGCGTGGTAGAGCGACTCGAGCGCGACGAGCGCGCTGGCGCCCGAGTCGTTCAGCGTGAACGCGAGCTCGCGCTCCTTCAGCATCGGGTTGACCGGCACAACGATCCCGCCGAGCTTCCAGGTCGCCAACAGCGCGATCACGAACTGGGGAATGTTCTGGAGGTAGACGGCGACACGGTCGCCGTGTTGCACGCCGAGCTGCCGGAGGCCGACGGCGAGCCCGTCCGAGAGCCGATCGACCTCGGCGAAGCTTAGCGTCGAGTCGAAGTAATGGAGAAACGGCCGCTCGGCCGCCCGGCCGACTGCAGCCGCGAACAGCGCGAGGCCGTTCTCGAACTCCGGCTCGATGTCGCTCGGCAGCCCTCGCTCGTACAGCGCCAGCCACGGCCGTTGGTCATAGACGCTCATCTCCACAGCTCCTCGTCGGTCCGAGCCCGCTCGCCCGCCACGGTAACCGTTCGCTGCCGGACTCTACCCCGCGCGGGGTTTCGGGCCGTCGCACTCGGGGTAGCTGTCGCTCACACACTGTGTCGCGAAAGGTACCGACGAAAGGAAACCCCAATGTCGCTCTGGCTTCTCATCCTGATCATCGTCGTCGTCGTCTTCGCCATGGGTGGCTTCGGCTATCGCAGACGGCGCTAACACAACACGCGGCGCCACCCGCTGCGCCCAGCAACTGCCAATCGAAGGAGATCGCATGGCCGCGAAAACGAAGAGTCTGCTCCCCACCCGCAACGACATCCCCGCCGACGTTCGCGAGGCGATGGTGACATTGCTGAACGCGCGGCTAGCAGACGCGTTCGACCTCTACTCGCAGGTCAAGCACGCGCACTGGAATGTGAAAGGCAGCGACTTCATC
>JANXXF010000313.1 GCA_025350775.1 Actinomycetes bacterium | reverse complement strand
GGCCGGGCCGCGCGGGTCAGCCCTACGGGGCGGGCGACGCGCTGTCGTCCTCGAGCTCGCCGATGCGGTTCTCGAGCAGGGCGAGTCGCTGCGCAAGCGTCGTGTTCTGATCGGACAGGCGCGAGATGACGGTCGCGTAGTGCAGCAGCACGGCGAAGAAGAAGAGCGCCGCGATCGCAAACAGCACCGCCGGTGGGTAGGTACGGATGCCGACCCACCCGGCGATCGTGTTGATGCCGTCACGCCAGATGCTGAACACGAGCAGGACGGTTCCGGCCAGCAGCCAGAGCAGGGCGTAGCGCTCGCGCAGCCGGCGGCTGCGGATCAGCTCGAGCACGATGGCGAGCAGCCCGAGGGAGGCCACGGCGGCGGCAATCGTGATCGCGAGCGGAGTCAACGACGCCACCTCATGCGAGCGGCACCGCGTTGCGGCGGAAGATCGCGACGACGAGCGAGAGCAGCACCTTGACCATGTAGTAGATCGACCGCAGCGCCGTGATCGACGACGTGCCGGCCTGGCGCTCGCGCATGGTCACGGGCACCTCGCGCAGGCGCAGGCGGTGCTTGTGCACCATCACCGTCGCCTCGACCTCGGGGTAGTCGTGCGGATAGTCGGCGGCGAAGAGGCGGATGACGTCGCGGTTGAGCGCCTGGAAGCCCGAGGTGGTGTCGGTGACCTTCTGGCCGACGATGCGCGACACCGCCCAGGCGAGCACCCGGATGCCGACGCGGCGCGTGCGTGACGAGCGGTAGCCGCCCTCGCCGGCGAAGCGCGAGCCGATGCAGAGGTCGACCTCGCCCGCAAGCACGGGACCGATCACCGCCGGCAGCTGCTGCGGGTCGTGCTGCCCGTCGCCGTCGCAGCGCACGGCCAGCTCGAAGCCCTGCTCGTAGGCGAAGCGAAAGCCCGTCTGCACCGCGCCCCCGATGCCGAGGTTGAACGGCAGCGTCAGGACGTGCGCGCCCTTCGCGCGCGCGGCGGCGGAGGTGCGGTCGCGCGAGCCGTCGTCGATGACGACGATCTCGAAGCCGGGGTCGAAGGCCCGGATCTCGTCGATCACGTAGCCGATCGACCCCTCCTCGTTGTAGGCGGGGACGATCGCGACGCGGCGGACGGCGGCGAGCCCGGAAAGCACGTCGCGGCCAGGCGTTGCGTCGCCGACAGGCGTTCCGTCGCTCACGGGCGCTGCGCCGGCCTCAGACACGCGCGGCCGCCGGTGTGCCGATGCCGACCAGGTCGAGCAGCTGCCGGGCACGGTGGAGGTACGTGTGCTCGTCGAGGACGCGGGCGCGGGCGGCGACGCCCATATCGGCGGCGCGGCCGGGGTCGGCCAGCAGGTCGCGGTACGCAGCGACAGCCTCGTTCGCGTCGCCGACGACCACGAGCTCCCGCCCCGGCTCGAACCAGCGCTCGATCCCCTCGTGCGGCCCCGAGACGATGCAGGCGCCTGCGGAGGCCAGCTCGAAGGGCCGGCAGGTGGACGACCAGGGCACGGTGCCGTGCGAGCGCCGCGTGATGTTGAGGTTGATGCGCGCCCGCGAGATCGCCGGGGAGAACGCGTTGAACGGGATCGTGCCGAGCTCACGCGCGCTGCCGGTGTCGCCGCGGAAGTCGCCGCCGCCGAGCGCGAAGTCGACGTCGGGCAGCCGCCGGCTCGGCTCGCCCACGAGCTCCTTGACGAGCTCGCGACGGAACTTGTCGCCGTAGCCGTAGAAGAAGACATCCAGCTCCTTCTCGACCGGCAGCGGGCGGAAGAACTCCGGGTCGGCGCCCCAGAACACGGCCTCGGCACGGCGGGCGCCCAGCTCTCGCAGGCGTGGCAGGCCCCCCTCGGAGTTGGAGACCAGCAGGTCGTACTCGGACGGGTCGGCGCCGTGGTAGTAGTTGAAGCCGGTGTCCATGCCGCCGAACTCCGGCAGGCTCATCGGGACGTCGCCGTCGTAAAAGACGACGGGCACGCCGAACTTCTCGCGCAGCGCCGTGGGGATGCCGCGGAGGTGGCTCATCGGCACGGTGAAGACGATCACCGCGTCGACATCGCGCTCGCGCTCGAGCAGCCGCTCGAGGTGTTTCTGCCAGCGTGGCGTCACCCAGCGCCAGATCACCTCGCGTACGGCCCGGTCGGCGGCGGAGTCTTCCGGGCTCTCCTCGGCGCGGCGCAGGTACCTGTCGCCCTTCAGCCGCGCCACCGCGTCGCGGGCCCGCGCGAACGTCTCGCCCTCGGTGTAGCACGGATTCGGCGCGGTGCGCCACCAGGGCGACTCGACGGCCCGTCCGCGATACGGGGTCACGATCACGTCGCAGCCGGCCTCGTACAGCCCCTTCCAGAGCTGCCACCACGCGGGCGTGCAGCCGTAGCGGAAGTCGAGGTCGACAGCGGAGGCGACGGCAAGGATCTTCGGAGGCTTCACGCCGAGGAGGTTAGTACGCGCCCCGGCGGGCGACGACCGCAGGCAGCGTCTTCGCCAGGATCGAGATGTCGATCCAGATCGACCAGTTGTCGAGGTAGTAGAAGTCGAGCCGGACGAGGTCGTCGAACGAGAGGGTCGAGCGACCGGAGATCTGCCAGAGACCCGTCATGCCCGGCAGGACGTGATAACGCTTGCGATGCCACTCCTCGAGCTGCAGGTAGTCGCGGATCGGCAGCGGCCGCGGCCCGACGAGACTCATCTCACTGCGCAGCACGTTCAGCACCTGCGGCAGCTCGTCGAGCGAGAACCGGCGCAGGACGCTGCCGACACGGGTGATGCGCGGGTCATCCTTGATCTTGAAGAGGGCGCCGTCGGCCTCGTTCATCGCCTCCAGCGCCAGCTGCATGTCGGCTGCGCCGTGCACCATCGTGCGGAACTTGAGCATCTCGAACTCCCGCTCGCCCAGCCCGATACGCCGGTCGCGATAGAACACCGGCCCACGCGACTCGAGCCTCACCGCCGCCGCGATGAGCAGCCAGAGCGGCAGGCCGAGCAGCACGACGAGCGCGCTCACGACGATGTCGAACGTGCGCTTCACCGCCCAGTCGCTGCCGGCGAACGCGGGCGGGCGCACCTCGAACAGCGGTGTCGCCTGGCCGGGCACGTACTCGCCCTTCTCGCGCAGCACCTCCGTCGTGCGCGGCGCGATACGGACGATGACACCGCGACGATGCGCTATCTCGACGACGTCCTGGAGCTCCCGCTCCGACAGGTCGGACTCGGCAACGATCAGCTCGTGCACGTCGCCATGCTCGGCGAGGATGCCGGAGAGCCCGCCGATGCGCCCGAGCACGCGCAGCGGCACGCCTTCCTTGCTGGGCGCGACCGCACCAACGAAGTCGTATTCGATGCCCCCGCGGTCGGCGCCGAGCAGCCGGTGCAACGGCGCCAGATGCTCCGCGTCGCCGACGAGGATCACGCGACGTCGTACGCCGGCCGCGCGCAGGACGGTGCGGGTCATGCTCTCGTAACTCGCGCGCAGCAGGCCGATGCAGACGGTGCCGGTGACGAGCGCCATCGGGAAGATGCCGAACGTGTCGAAGTGATGCCCGGTGCCCAGTCCGAACGCCAGCGTGAGCAGCGCGACGACGCCAAGCGACGAGACGATGCGCCCGATGCCGGCCCGCAGCTCCCGGCGCGCATAGAGCCCTGCCTGCCAGAAGACGAGGAACGTGAGCAGCATCACGAATGGCAGCCAGTCGGTTTCGGCCTGCCACAGCACACCCCACAGCACCGGCGTGTTGCCGACGGCGAGCTCGCGCACGGCGAGCGCGACATAGAGGCCTAGCGCGATGCCCGCAAGGTCGAGCGCGACGAGCGTGGCGATGCTCAGCGTCCGGCGGCTAAACGCCCGCAGCGGGCTGGCCGCGAGGAGATACGGGCGGGTCGCGCGGACATCCTCGGCGGGCAGCAGCGCAAACCGCTCCTCCGAGCGAAGCTCATCCTGACCCGTCCTCTGCTCGCGTTCACTCACCCGCTTCATGGTACCCCTCGTGCCCGCCGATACAGCTGCTGCGAAGAGTCTAGAACGACGAGGTTAGGGGCTTGTAAATCCTCACGTAGGGTGGTGGGTCAGGTTGAAAGTTTGGCACTTAGGTGCCAATGATTCGCATCTCAAACTGACCCACTACCACAATTAGATTCGCCGGTCAGCGGTTTGAATCGGTTGATTGGTCGAGAAGAAAGCGCCTGTCGGTGCAGTTTCCCGTCTGGGAAAGTACGCCTTCCAGTTTAACCGCTGGATGAACGCCTTCAAGGCGTTCAAGCCCGTGCTCGGCATTGTCGCCCCGTCGAGGGTCCGGAGTACGAGGACGTTTACTCAGCCGGCGAGGAAGGACGGTGGACCCATGCGAACCCTCGCCAGAAGTAGCGGCGCCGGGC
>JANXXF010000278.1 GCA_025350775.1 Actinomycetes bacterium | reverse complement strand
CCGGTGGCGCCGGTCGCAGCGGTAGCGCCAGTGGCGCCGGTCGCAGCGGTCCTGCCGGTGGCGCCGGTCGCAGCGGTCGTGCCGGTGGCGCCGGTCGCGCCGACCTTCTGGGTGGCGCGGTGCACCTGCGTGGTGCGGGTGCCGGCAGTCGTGGTCGTCGCCGGCGTCGTGGCGGTGCCGATGACGGGCGGCGCGGAGGTATCGCTGGCCGAAGGCTTCTTGCCGGCCTTCTTGAGGGCGGCGTCGTAGGCTGCCTTTGCCTTCGTATAGGCAGCGAGCTTCTTGACGTAGGCGGCCTGGTCGGTGGCGTACTTCGCTGTGGCAGCCTTGAAGTCGGTCTCGTTCTTGGGCCCGAGCGTGGCAAGCTGCTGCTCGAGGGCCGCGCGCGTAGCCACAGGCCCGGCGACGACTGCCTTGCCCTTGAAGAGGTAGTACTCGCTGGGCGTGCCCTGCTTGGCCTTCGCCTGCACGGGCGCGAGGACGTCGAACAGCGCCGTGTTGAGCACCGGCTGGCCCTGGATGCTGATCGAGACGCCGCGGACGAGGTCGGCCTCGAGGTCGTACAGCTCGAGCTGCGCGGTCCTGCCGATGATCGCCGCGGCGCGGCCCTGGTCGTGGACGCCGGCGAGCTGGATGACGATCTGGTCGGGCTCCTGCTTGCGGATCTCCGGCTCCGACACGCCGAGCTTGTCGACGCGGTTACGCATGATCGACACCGAGCGGTCGAGGTCCTCGGCCGTCAGCTTGTGGCCCTTCGGCGGCACAGCCTTGAGGACGACCTCGAGGCCGCCCTGGATGTCGAGCCCCTTCGTCACCTTGCGGTGCCCGGGCATGCCGGGAACCGCCAGGAAGGCAACCCCGAGCAGGGCCGCCAGGATGATCCCGACGAGGGTGAGGTGGTTGCGCCGCGTATGCAAGATCGCTAAGGCTAGCCGGAGGAGCCGGTGCGCGTGGGGGTGTCGACCGGCTCGGCGTAGTCGGTAGCGTCCACGACCTCGCCGTCTGCAGCCTCGCCATCGTCATCGGCGTCGTCGTCGTCCGCGGAGGGCGACTCGTGCGCGGGCACGACGTTGGCGATCGCGCGCCGCGCAATGCGCATCTCGACGCCCTCGGCGATCTCGATGATGATCGACGTCTCCTCGGGGTCGTTCTCGATCACGGTGCCGTAGATGCCGCCCAGCGTGATGATCTCGGTACCGGGGCTGGCGGACTGGACTGCCTGCTGAAGGGTCTGCTGCTTCTTCTTCTGGGGGCGCGCAATGAACCACCACATGCCGAGCGCCACGGCAGCGAGGACAATCAGGATCGATCCGTTCATCGGTTCTCCTCTGCAGAGCCGCCGAGCAGCCGATCGAGCGCGTCCGCCTTGAAACTGCGGAACTCACCGCGCTGGATGGCCTGCCGCGCACCTGCGGTCAAGTCGAGCAAGAACCAGAGATTATGCAGGCTGAGCAGCCTGAGGCCGAACAGCTCGTTCTGGTTGACGAGATGGCGGAGGTACCCGCGGCTGAACCGGGAGCACGCCGGGCAGCCGCAACGCTCGTCGAGCGGGCCCGGATCGCGGGCCCAGCGGGCGTTGCGCAGGTTGACCTTGCCCGTGCTCGTGAGCGCCGTGCCGGTGCGGCCGAGACGGGTCGGCAGCACGCAGTCGAACATGTCGATGCCGCGCTCGATCACCTCGAGCAGCGCCTCGGGGTCGCCGAGCCCCATGAAGTAGCGCGGCTGCTCGGCCGGCAGCAGCGGCGCGGCCCAGCTGACGGTCTCGAACATCGCGTCCCGCGCCTCTCCCACGGCGAGCCCGCCGAGCGCGTTGCCGTCGAAGCCGAGCGCGGCGATCTCGTCGATCGAGCGCGTGCGCAGCTCGCGGTCGACGCCGCCCTGGGCGATGCCGAAACGCAGCTGGCCCGGGGCACGCGGCGCGCCGGCCTGGCGGGCAGCCCAGAGCCCGGTACGACGCACGGCAGCCTCGACCTCGGCACGGGACGCGCCGGCGGGCGGGCACACGTCAAGGCACATCGCGATATCCGAGCCGAGCGCCGCCTGGATCGCCGCCGCCGACTCCGGCGTGAAGCGCTCGGCGGTGCCGTCGTACACCGAGCGAAACGTGACACCGTCGTCGTCGACCCTGATCAGCGTGTGACGCAGGCTGAACACCTGGAAGCCGCCGGAGTCGGTGAGCACGGGGCCGTCCCAGCCCATGAAGCGCCGGATGCCGCCAAGCTCCTCGATCACGTCCTCGCCGGGGCGGAAGTGCAGGTGGTACGTGTTGGCGAGGACGACGCGGGCGCCGGCTGCCCGCACCTCGTCCGGGTGCAGCAGCTTGACCGACGCCTTCGTCCCGACGGGCATGAAGGCGGGTGTCAGGATGTCGCCGTGGGCGGTGCGGATCGTGCCGGCGCGCGCCACGCCGTCGGTCGCCTCGAGGGTGAAGCAGCTCACGGGGCGAGCGTAGCGGTCGTCACAGGACGAGCATGGCGTCGCCGAACGAGAAGAAGCGATAGCGCTCGGCGACGGCGACGCGGTACAGCTCCCGTGTCTCCTCGACTCCGGCAAACGCCATCACGAGCGCCAGCAGCGTCGAGCGCGGCAGGTGGAAGTTCGTGAGCAACGCATCGACGCGGCGATAGTCGTGGCCCGGGGTGATGAACAGCTCGGTGCGGCCGGCGAGCGGCCCGCCGGCTGCGATGGTTTCGAGCGTGCGCACCGTCGTCGTGCCCACCGCGAGCACGCGCTCGGCGGCCCGGATGCGCTCCCAGGCGGCGGGAGCCACCACGTAGCGCTCGCCGTGGATGCGGTGCTCGGCGAGGTCGTCCACCGCGAGCGGGCGGAAGGTGTCGAGGCCGACGTGCAGGGTGACCCGCTCGACGTCGAGCCCGGCCAGCAGCTCCGGCGTGAAATGGAGCCCGGCGGTGGGTGCCGCCGCCGAGCCCTCGTCACGGGCGTAGACGGTCTGGTAGCGCGACGGGTCGGCGAGCGGCTCGGTGATGTAGGGCGGTAGCGGCGTCTCGCCGGCGACGGGGCCGTGCAGGCGCAGCCGCCAGCGCCCCTCGCCCAGCGGCTCGATCAGCTCCACCGGGCCGAGCCGCTCACCGGGACGCAGCTTGGCCGACGGCCGCGCCAGGCCCTCCCACAGCCCCTCGCCGGGAAGCCGCTCGAGCAGCAGCACCTCGGCCCGGCCGCCTGTGGCGCGCGTCAGATGCAGGCGGGCCGGCACGACGCGGGTGTCGTTGACGACGACCAGCTCGCCGGCCAGCTCGGCGCCGAGCTCGGCGAAGCGGCGGTGGCGGATGGCGCCCGTCCGGCGCTCGAAGACCAGGAGCCGCGACCCGTCCCGCCGGGCCGCCGGCGTCTGCGCGATCAGCTCGGGCGGCAGCTCGTAGTCCAGCTCGGCCGACTTCATCCGCGCTGCACGTTACCCTGCACGGCATGGAACAAGCCTGGATCGACAGGGCGAAGGAGCGGCTCGGCCGCGTCTTCGATCCCGCCGCCACCGATGCAGCCCTCGAGCGCGCCCGCGACGGGGTCGAGGCGCTCGCCCAGGCCGCCGCCGAGCTCGAGGCCACCCTGCCGGGCCGCGTCGAGGACGCCGTCCGCTCGGGCGTGCACAGCCAGGCAGCGCCGATCGCACGCCAGCTCGCCGAGGTGCGCGGCCTCTCCAGCCAGATCATCCGCCGCCTCGAGCGGCTCGAGACGGAGCTCGTCGCCGAGCGCAACGCGCGGGTCGACGACCTCGCGCTGCTCGTCGACCTGGTCTCCTCAGGCTGGCAGAGCGTCGACGAGCGCATGGGCCGCATCGAGCGGCACCTCGGCGCCGCGGAGCCGGCTCCGGTGCTCCGCCTCGAGGAGCGCCAGGCCGCCCCGCACGGCTAGAGGGGCGACGGGGGCGACGGGCGTGACGGGGGCGGCGGCGCGGGCGAGGGCTCCGGACGGCGCCGCGCAATCCGCTCCTCGACGGCG
>JANXXF010000213.1 GCA_025350775.1 Actinomycetes bacterium | reverse complement strand
GTGGTCGAGCACGGCGTCGACCGAGACGACGCTGTAGCCGAGGTCGCGCACCTGCGCCATCTGCTCCTCGAAGAGCGCGATCGGCACGGTCACCGGGTTGCCCTGGAGGTCGTTGACCTTGTGGTACATGAGGACGCGCAGGACACGCTCGTCGCCGCCGTCGACCGCGCCGACGACCTCGGCCGTCTCGCCGATGGCGCGGTAGACGCCGTTCTTGAGGAGCTGCTTTGCGCGGTCGGCGCCCATTCAATGAAGTGTACGGCCCCGGTCGCGATCGCTGTCCCGGCCCTACGGCCGGCCGAGCACGCGCTCCACCAGCTTGCCCATGCGCGCCGCGTACTGCTCGGGCGTGGCCAGCCACGGCTCGGCGCTGGCGCGCGCGCCCGCGGCGAGCCGCTCCAGCCGCGCGCGGTCGCCGGCGAGGCGGACGATGGCGTCGGCGAGCGCGGCCGTGTCCTCCGGGTCGACGAGCAGGCCGTTGACCCCGTCCTCGACCTGCTCCGGGATGCCGCCGACCCGGGCGCCCAGCACCGGGCGGCCGCGCGCGAGCGACTCGACGATGACGCGGCCCATGCCCTCCGACCGCGACGGCAGCAGGAGGAACGTCGAGGCGTCCATGGCTGCGACGACGCCCTCGGGCGGCAGCTTCGCCGTCCAGCGCGTCTGCTCCGGCAGGTCGGCGAGCAGCTGCTCGAGGATGTCGCGGCGCGTCCCGTCGCCGACGAGCTGGAGGGCGACGCCCGGCAGTCGCGGCGCGGCCTGCCGCCAGGCGTCGGCGAGCCCGTCGATGTTCTTGTAGACCTCGAGCACGCCCACGAAGAGCGGCCCGGCGGCCGGCGGGAGCGGCACAGCGGGCGTGTCGACGAACGGGCCGAGATCCATGAAGGCAGGGAACTCCGCTGCCGGCTCGCGCCCCAGTTCGCGGACGAGCCTCGAGCCATAGCCCGAGACGGTGCGCACGCCGTCGGCGCGGCGGATGGCCGCGGCCGCCCAGCCGTCGGTGAGCGGGCGGATCAGCGCCCGTAGCGGCGAGCCGTACATGCGGGACAGCGTCCGCCAGTCGCCGTGCACGTCCACGACGACTTTCGCCCGGCTGCGCGCGAGGCGCCGGCCGATGAGCACTGCGCCAGCCTCGTAGGCGCTCTGCGTGTGGATCGCGTCGGGCTGGAACTCCCTGATCAGCCGCGCGCTGCGGAAGGGCAGCAGCAGGTAGAAGAGCGCGCCGTCGAGCAGGCGTGGCCGCTGCGGCGGCACCAGGCGGAAGTACCCACGCTCGGTGACGCCCGGCTCGAGGCCCGTGGCGAGCACGCGCAGCTCGAACACCTCCTCGAGCGCTGCGAACTTGCGTTGGAGGCTCGGCGAGAGCGGGAAGCTGTAGCGGTTGCGGCCAGCGATGAGGAGGCGGCGCTTCACGGACTCGGGGCGCCGGAGTCGGTACCGGGGCCGGGGCCCGCGCCGGGGCCCGCGCCGGGGCCTGCGCCGGGGCCCGTGCCCGAACCGCCGCCCAGGCCGCGGCCAGCACCGAGCGCTGCCGCGACGAGGATCTCCTCGAGCCGCCCGAAGACGCGGTCGCGCCCGTAGTCGATGACCGACGCCACGGCGGTGGCGCGCAGCCGCTCGCGCAGCTCCGCGTCAGCGAAGTAGCGCCGCACCGCGGCGGTAAGCCCCGGTGCGTCGCCGACCGGGACGACGAGGCCGTTGAGGCCGTCCGTCACCACCTCGGCGACGCCGCCCGCCGCGGTCGTCAGCACTGGTGTCCCCACGGCAAGCGCCTCGACGACGGTGTGCGGGAAGTTCTCCCAGCTCGACGAGAGGATCGAGGCGTCGGCGGCGCGGAACAGCTCGAGCACGCCCAGCCGCGGCAGCGGACCGAGAAAGCGGACGCGCCCGGCGATGCCCAGGTCTGCCGCTGCCGCCTCCAGCTCCGGCCGCTCCGGCCCCTCGCCGGCGATCAGCAGCGTCACGCCGGGGTTGCCCGCGACCGCCTCGAGCGCGACCCGTAAGGCCTTCTGCACCGTCAGCCGGCCGGCGAACGCGAGCAGCGGCCCCTCGCCCACACCGAGCCGCGCGCGCAGCTCCGCCGTCGGCGGCAGCTCCGGCACCGCGGGCGTAGGGTTCGGCAGCACCGACACGCTCCCGGGCGCGAGGCCCCAGCCGGTCGCCAGCTCGCGCAGGTACGCGCTCGGGCAGATGACATGGGCGGCCCGGCGCAGCTCCTGGTCGCGGGCGAAGCGCAGCAGCGCTAGCTGCAGGCCGCCGCCGCCCTGCTGGAAGTCGGCGAGGTCGATCTCGGTGATCGAGCGGCGGCGGGCGCGCTCGTAGGCCGGGTCGGCGGTGAGCTTGACGACGAACGGCGTGCCGGCGAGCGTGGCGCCCGCCGCGCTGCGCCCGAACGTCCCCGTCGTGTAGACGATGTCGGCGTACAGCGCGCGCTCCCGGATCAGGCGGACGCCGAGGACGTGCCTGACGCCCGGGCGGTGCGCCCGAGACACCCAGTGCACCGGGAACGCCTCCGGCGCCGGCTGCGCAGCGGCAGTGATGACGACCTCGACCTCGTGTCCGCGGTCGCCGAGGAAGCGAGCGACCTCGGGGGCGTGGCTCGCAGGGCCGCCGACATCGGGCGGCCAGATACCGGAGACGACAAGAACCTTCATGGGGGTGCGCACGGGCGGGGCGAGAACGCTGCCCGTCGAGCCGCGCCAGTATAGTCCCCTCCGTTTGACGGCCCCGAGCAACCCGAGCAGCGCAACCGCGCACCAGGCCCTCCCGCTCGGGCGTGCAGCCACCCTCGCCGCCGCCCTCTCGGCCGCCCTCTCGGCCGCCCGCTCACCCGTCCTTGCGCTCGCCACGGCGCTGCCGGTCGTCTTCCTCCACATCGACTACCAGCCGGCATTCGTCGTCGACGTCGGCCCCTCGGTCACGGTCACCCTGGCCGATCTGGCGATCCTCGCGGTCGCCGCCGTGGCGGCGGTCGTGGCTGTGCGCACCCGCCTACGGCCGCTGCGCGCCGGCCTGCCGATCTGGGTCGCCGCGGCCGCCTTCCTGCTCTTCGGCGTAGTGCGCAGCCGCACCGGCACACACCTCGTCTCGTCGCTCAAGTTCAGCGAGTACGCGGCGCTCGCGCTGGCGGTGCCGCTGCTCGTCCGCGGACGCGCCGAGCTACGCCTGCTGCTGTGGGTGGTGACCGGCTGGGCCGCGATCGCCTCGACCGTCGGGCTGGCGCAGTTCTTCGGCGCCGGCATCGCGGGCGGCTGGGGCGCGGGCAGCAGGCAGCCGTCGTTCCTCGGCCAGCTCGACTTTGCCGCGCTGTCGGGCCTGGCCGTCTCGATCGGCCTCGCGGGGCTGGCGCTGGGGACGGCTGTGGTGGGCGGTCGGCGACTGGTCGCGCTCGCAACAGCAGCGGGCGCGCTCGGCCTCGTGCTCTCGGCCTCGGTGGCGGGGCTCGCCGGGTTCGCGGCTGCCACCGCCGCCATCGCCGTCGTCGCGCTGCGCCACCGCCGCCTGCTGGTGCGTCCGCGCGCCGTCGCGCTCGGTGCCGTCGCCGTCGCGCTCGTCGTCGCCGGCACACTCGCGCTGCGCGGCGGCGATCTCGTGCAGTTCACCCGCTTCCTCGGCCTCAGCGAGCAGACGGCGAGCACGAGCAGGGACGTGCAGACGTACGGCCAGCGCACCGTGCTCGTCTGGATCGGCTGGCAGCTGTTCCTCGACCACAAGGCGGTCGGCGCAGGCTGGAACGCCTCCGGCGACCCGGCCTCGTTCGAGCCGTACGTGCCGGCGGCAAAGCAGCGGTTCCCCGGCGCGGCGCCGCTCTCGTTCCCGTCGCGGGAGCACCCCTGGGGCGTGCAGAACGCCTACGTCCAGGCGCTCGCCGACCTCGGCGTGGTCGGCCTCGGGCTGCTGGCCGCGCTACTGGGCGCCGGCATCTGGGTGGCGGCGCGCGCTGCGCTGCGCGGGACGGCCGTGCTGGGCGGCTCGCTCGCGCTGGGCTGGCTGCTCGTGACGATGGGCGTGTTGGCCGCGCTCGGCCTCGTCGCCGGCGTCCCGGCGGATGCGGCGCTGTGGCTTGCCCTGGGCCTGGCGGCGGCCACCCACCGGCTGGAGCCCACAGGAGACGACGCATGACGGCCGACGCCTGGCCCGGCGCGGAGCAGCGCGGCGCCCGCCGCAGCTCGATCACCTACACGGTGCGAGCGCCGCTCGTACGCTGGCTCCAGCAGGAGGCGGCTCGCGCTGCCGCCGACATGGGCACCTACCGCGTGCTCGACGTCGGCTGCGGCATCAAGCCCTACTACCCCTTTTTCGCCACGCACGCGAGCGAGTACGTCGGCGTCGACGTCGTGCCCGGGCCGCAGGTCGACCTGATCGGCGGTGTCGAGCACCTGCCGGTCGGCGACGCGAGCTTCGACCTCGTCATCTGCACGCAGGTGCTCGAGCACGTCGACGACCCGGGGCTCGCCGTCCGCGAGCTGCGCCGGGTCACGGCGCCGGGCGGGCGGGTCCTCGCCTCCACCCACGGCGTGCAGGTCTACCATCCCTCTCCGAACGACCTCTGGCGCTGGACGCACGCCGGGCTGGGCCGCCTGTTCGCCGACAACGGCGACTGGGGCTCCGTCAGCGTGCAGCCCAGCTCGGGAACGACGTCCTGCCTGACCATGCTGCTCGGCATCTACATCGACCTGATCCTGCGCAAGGCACGGCTCCCGCTTGCCAGCCGGGGCGCCGTGTGGGCGCTCAACGGGCTCGGCGCCGCCGTGGATGCCCGCTCGGCAACGCTGCGCGGCGTCGGCCCGGGCACGCTGCACGCGAACTACCACGTCGTCGCGGAGGCCCCCAGCGCGGAGGCCCCCAGCGCCGAGGCTGCCCGGTGAGCCGGCTCGTCCTCGTCACCGGCGGCGGCGGCTTCATCGGCTCGAACCTGGTGCGCGCCCTGCTTGAGCGCGGCGACAGCGTCCGCGTGCTCGACAACTTCTCCACCGGCAACCGCGCGAACCTGACCGGCCTCGACGTCGAGGTGATGGAGGGCGAGCTGCGCAGCTACGAGCGCGTCCACAACGCGGTGCGCGGCGCCGAAGTCGTCTTCCACCTGGGCGCGCTCGGCTCGGTGCCGCGCTCGGTGCAGGATCCGCTGACGTCCAGCGCCGTCAACGTCGAGGGCACGCTCAACGTGCTGCTGGCTGCGCGCGACTCCGGTGTGCGCCGCGTCGTCTACTCGTCCAGCTCCTCGGTGTACGGCTCGGCCGGCGACCTGCCCCGCACCGAGGCGATGCCCGCCGACCCGATCTCGCCGTACGGCGTCGCGAAGCTCGCCGCCGAGCGCTACTGCGTCAGCTTCAGCCGCGTGTACGACTCGTTCGAGTCGGTCGTGCTGCGTTACTTCAACGTCTTCGGGCCGCGGCAGAGCCCATTCTCGCAGTACGCGGCCGTCGTGCCGCGCTTCGTCTCGGCCATCCACCAGGGCGAGCCGATCACGATCGAGGGCGACGGCGAGCAGTCCCGCGACTTCACCTACGTCGCCAACGTCGTCGACGCGGCGCTGCGTGCGGCCGACGCAGCCGGCGCCAGTGGCCGCATCTTCAACATCGCCGCCGGCTCGCCGACGAGCGTCAACGCCGTCGCCGCCGCGATCGGCCGCATCCTCGACCTGCCCGTCGAGCGTCGCTTCGCCCCGACGCGCGCCGGCGACATCCGCGACTCCTGGGCCGATTACTCGTCCGCGCGCGCGACACTCGACTACGAGCCGCGCGTCGGTCTCGAGGAGGGGCTGCGCCTCACGATCGAGGCGTATCTCGCCGGACAGACCGCCGGCGCATGAGCGCGGCCGAGCGCCCCGCCGCCGAGCACCCCGTCCGGGTCATGCGCGTGATCGCCCGGCTCAACATGGGCGGCCCTGCATTGCACGTCTCCTATCTCGCCGCAGGCCTCGAGGAGCGCGGCTACGCGACTACGCTCGTCTCGGGCACGCTTGCCCGCGGCGAGAGCTCGATGGCCTTCGTCGCCGACCGGCTCGGCGTGCGCGTGGTGCCGCTGCCAGAGCTCGGCCGCGAGATCTCGCCGCTGCGCGACATCGTGGCGGCCTGGAAGCTCGCACGCCTGGTGCGCGAGGAGAGGCCGCACATCCTGCACACACATACCGCGAAGGCGGGCACCATCGGGCGCCTGGCCGCGCTGCTGGCTGGTAGCGCCAGGCCCCCGATCGTGGTGCACACGTTTCATGGCCATGTCCTGAGCGGCTACTTCGACCCGGTGCGCGCCCGTGCGTTTCGTCTGCTCGAACGCGCGCTGGCGCATGTCGCGACGGCCCTCGTCGCGGTCAGCCCCGAGGTGCGCGACGAACTGGTGCGGTTCGGCGTCGCGCCCCGCTCGAAGTTCGTCGTGATCCGGCTCGGCATCGAGCTGGAGAAGCGTGTCCACGCGGAGCCCGGGCTGCGCGAGGCGAGCCGCCGCCAGCTCGGCGTCACGCCCGACCGCTTCTTTGTCGGCTGGGTCGGCCGGATGACGGGCGTGAAGCGCGTCGACGACGTGCTGGTCGGCATCGCCCGCCTGCGCGAGCTCGGCGTGGACGCGGTGCTCGGCCTCGTCGGCGACGGCCCCGACCGCGAGGGCATCGAGCGGCGTGCCGGCGAGCTCGGCATCATCCGCCACTGCCTGTTCCTCGGCTACCAGGAGGAGGTGGCGCCGTTCTACGCCGCATTCGACGCCGTGGTGCTGCCGTCGGCGAACGAGGGGACGCCGGTGAGCGTGATCGAGTCGCTCGCGGCCGGTCGCCCCGTGGTCGCGACGCGGGTCGGCGGGGTGCCCGACGTCGTGCAGGACGGTGTCGACGGCTTCCTTGTGGACACGGGCGATACCGAGGCCCTCGCGCAGCAACTCGCCGTGCTCGCCCGCGACCCCGAGCTGCGGGCACGCATGGGCGAGGGCGGGCGCGAGCGGATCCTCGCGCGCTACGCAGTCGACCGGCTGATCGACGACATCGATCTGCTGTACCGGTCACTGCTCGAGAGCAAGGGCCTCGGCGGCCTGCTCCGGCCTCGCAGCTAGGCGTTCTCTAGCGGGGCAGCGAGCGGAACGTCGCGTACGACGGCTTCTTCTTGCCCGTGACGTCCATCACGCCGGACTGCCAGCCGCCGAGATTCGGCTCGTCGCGCAGGAGGAACCAGACGAAGATGTCGACGCTGGGGTTTGCCCGGGCCATCGTGTACGACGTCTTCAGGTACTTCGCCTGCTTCGCCCACGAAACGCCGAACTGACGGTCGGGCGGCTCTGTCTGATAGCCGTACTCGGTGATCCAGATGCGCTTGGGACCGAAGAGCTTGGTGACTTCCGAGATGAGCGAGTTGATGTTGCCGAGCGTGACGGCCGTTGTCGCAGCGCCGTTGGACGGGCGTGGCGGCTCCTTGTCGGGCTCCTCGGACGACTTGCCGTAGTACGGGTGATGCGCCCACGCGTCGAAGCTCACCTTGCCGGTCTTGGCCACTGCGCGCAGGAATGCGATCGGTGAGACCGAGGGGCGGCTCGAAGTAGGGGCGTTGTTGCCGCGCGGGCTCGTGCCGCCGCAGGCGACCTTCTCGCCGGCGAAGGCACTGAGGTGGACGCCTGTGTACACCGCGTTGCAGATCTTTGCGTAGGCGACCGCGCTCTGCACAGCCCACTTTCCCTTCTGCTTCGCGAACTGCGGCAGGAGGAAGGCCGGGTTGTTCGGCTCGTTCCAGGCGAGCCAGAGGCGGACGGGCGGGAGCAGACGTTGGTCGGGACCCAGGAACGTGCCGCTGTAGCGTCGCGCTGCCGCGTAGGCGAAGCTCTGGAGGTCGATCGGGTTTGAGGGCGCGATGCGCGGGCCCCGCGTGCCGTTCGCCCAGTCCGGGGTGCCCCAGATCGAGAAGAGAACCTTCAGCCCGTACTGGTTCGCGTACTGCACGGCACGGTCGTAGGCGGCCCAGTTGTACGCGGGATCGGCGGGGTTCGTCGGGTCGGCCGGCCGGCTCTTCGCAACCGCGACCGTGCCGTAGCCCCAGTAGAGCGCGATGCGGACAACTTGCGCCCTGAGATCCTTGAGCGCCGGGTAGGCAACCGACGGGTCGCCGTACAGGGTCTGCGCATCGTCGAAGAAGCCGGCGGCCATCCCGGGGGCGGCAGCAGCGGAGGACGCGGCACCGGCCGCGAGCGCAACAGCGGTGGCGACGAGCGCGAGCAGGCGGGTGACTCTAGACACGAGTCGTCACTTTCGCCAGCGTTCGGCGCAGTCCTTCGTCGAGGTCGACGGTGGGCTCCCAGCCGAGGATCTGGCGGGCGCGCGTGATGTCGGGCTGGCGCACCTGCGGGTCGTCGATCGGCAGCGCCTCGAAGACGATCTCGCTCGTCGAGCCGGTGGCGACGACGACCGCCTGCGCCAGCTCGAGCAGCGTCATCTCCTGCGGGTTGCCGATGTTGACGGGCAGATGCTCGCCGCTCTCGGCCAGCAACACGAGGCCACGCACGAGATCCTCGACGAAGCAGAAGCTGCGGGTCTGCGAGCCGTCGCCGAACACCGTCAGCGGCTTGTTCTCGAGCGCCTGGCGGATGAACGTCGGGATCGCACGCCCGTCGTGCGGGCGCATGCGCGGGCCATACGTGTTGAAGATGCGGACGATCGCGGTGTCGACGCCCTGCTGGCGGTGGTAGGCCATCACCATCGCCTCGGCGAAGCGCTTGGCCTCGTCGTAGACGCCGCGCGGGCCGATCGGGTTGACGTGGCCCCAGTACGTCTCGGGCTGCGGGTGCACCTGCGGGTCGCCGTAGACCTCGCTGGTGGAGGCGAGCAGGAAGCGGGCGCGCTTGAACTTGGCAAGGCCGAGCGCGTTGTGCGTGCCATACGAGCCGACCTTGAGGGTCTGCAGCGGCAGGCGCAGGTAATCGATCGGGCTGGCCGGGCTGGCGAGGTGGTAGACGAAGTCGACCTGCTCGTCGATCGTGAGGTGCTCCGTCAGATCGTGATGGCGGAACGTGAAGGCAGAGTCGCGAACGTGCTCGATGTTGCTGAGCGAGCCCGTGTCGAGGTTGTCGACGCACAGGACGCGATGACCCCGCGCAAGCAGTGTCTCGCAGAGGTGGGAGCCCAGGAAGCCGGCGCCGCCGGTTACGACAGAGGTTGGCACGGGAA
Organism: Actinomycetes bacterium; assembly: GCA_025350775.1. Taxonomy (GTDB): domain Bacteria; phylum Actinomycetota; class Thermoleophilia; order Gaiellales; family Gaiellaceae; genus CANFDS01. Next base: position 1,312 of record JANXXF010000213.1, on the reverse strand, counting down.
CGATGATACTTGGCGCTGCGGCCGTCCCTGCCCGTTCTGGCGAACCCTTACGAAAGGTTTACGGCCCGCCCGCGTACGCTGCGGACCACGGCGCCCGCGCCCGCAGCCCACAGGACGAGCACTGCCGGCAGGCTCGCGAACAGGTAGCGCGGATGCTCGACTGTCGCCCGGGCGAAGCTGTAGACGGCCGGGTTCGAGAGCGCCCAGGCGCCCAGCAGCAGCAGCGCCGGGCGGCGGCGCAGGACGAGCGCGCCGACGAGCGCCACCGGAACGAGGATGGCGAGCGCCCTTGGCCCCCAGAGGATCGAGTCGGCCCAGCTCGAGCCGAAGTAGGAGGGCGAGAAGAGCGCCCCGCCCGCATCGCTGACCGGCTTCAGCTCGTAGCCCGTGCGCTTCGGCAGGAACGCGATCCAGACCGGCGCCACGACAGCGGCGCCGGCGGCGAGCGGCCAGGCGGCCCACCGCTCGCGCCAGAGAACGTACGCGAGCGTCGCCACGCCGGCGATGCCGTTGGTCGGCCGCACGCTGAAGGCGTAGCCGAGCGCCAGGCCGGCGCAGGCCAGCCGCAGCGGCGTCGGGCGGCCCAGCGCCAGCGCGCAGCCAACCGCGACGAGCGCCGTCGACAGCGGCTCCGTGGTCATGTGTAGGCCGGCATCGGTCGCCCAGGTGCCGTTGCCCCAGCCGGAGGCACCGTGCAGCAGCCACATCCAGAGCGGGAAGAGGGCGACGAGGCCGGCTGCGCCGACGGCGATGTTGCGGCGGCCTGTGGCGGCGAGGCCCGCGTACGCCGTCGCCACGACCGTCACCGCGTTCGCCGCGAGCGACAGCACGAGCCCGCTGGCGAACGCGCCGTCGTGACCAGCGGCGTGCAACGCCCGCAGCGGCAGCAGCGGCACCGCCCACACCAGCGACCAGCCCACCGCGCCCGCCGGCGACGCCTCCGACTGGGAGATCACGATGGCCGCTCCCACGGAGACTCCGAGCGCGAGCGCCAGCAGCGCCGGCGCCAACGACCGCCGGCGCAGCCACCAGGCGGCGCCGACTCCCACGGCCCCGATCACCACCCCGATCGCGCCCGGCCCCGCCAGCGCCGAGATCAGCGCCCGCGCCGTCGAGTAGTAGGCGGGCGCGTCGCCGGTGAACGGGCCGTAGTCGAAGCGCGGGATCACCCGCAGCGAGTGGCCCTCGGCCGCCAGCGCGCCGAGCGGGACGATGACGCGCACGGCGCAGAGGGCGAGCAGCCAGGTGCGCCAGCCGGGGAGGCGCGGGCGGGCGGCAGGAGTCGTCGAGGCGATTTCCAGCGTGACCGGGC
>JANXXF010000139.1 GCA_025350775.1 Actinomycetes bacterium | reverse complement strand
CGCGTCTATGCGGAGCCCCGCGCCGCGAGCGCCGGGCGCGCTGTGTGCCCGCCGCGCCACATCGTCGCTACGACCGTCCGAACTGCTTGTCCGCCGCAGCCGACACCGGGTTGATCTGGCGCTGCGCCGGCTTCGCCCGGTAGTAGTCGGTGAGGCTGGAGAAGCCCTCGCCGCGGGTCCGCGCAGCACGGATCTCGGCCCGGGCGGCCTCGGTGGCGGCCAGGTCGATCTCCAGGGAGACCTCGTCCTTGAAGACCACGCCGTACGCCTCGCGGGCCAGCACGAGCGTCGAGAAGTCGTCGAGGATGTCCTCGCGCACCATGTGCGGGTCGCGCTCGAGTGGGTCGCCGTACCCGGCCGCATTGGGCTCGACCAGCTCGACGGAGTCGCCGGCCACGAACGTGATGCCCGTGACCTTCGCCTCGAGGTGCTCCTCCTGCGAGGTGTCCGCGTTCTTGCGGCACGACGCCACCAGGCCGTCCCAGCCGCCGAAAATGCCGCGCGGCGGGTCGAACTGGCGGTCACCCTCGCACGAGTACGTGCCGTCCACCATGAAGCGGTTGCGGCGGATCGTGCCGATGCCGCCGCGCCACCTGCCGGGAGCGGCCGCCTCGGGCCGCAGCTCGTACTGCTCGCAGCGCATCGGGAAGCGCATGTCGAGCTCCTCGATCGGGTTGTTGCGCGTGTTCGCCATCAGGTTGTCGACCGAGTCCATGGCGTCCTTGCCGTAGCGGCCGCCGTACGAGCCCTCGTTCACCTCGAGGTACAGCCAGTACTCGCCCTGCTTCTGGTCGAAGCCGGAGTACGCGCAGAAGTGGATGCTGGCCGAGTTGCCCGCCGTGACCTTGGTCGGCATCGCATCGGCGAGCGCGAGGATGACGTTGTCCACGACCCGCTGGCACTGCGTGAAGCGCGAGAAGCAGGCGCGCGGGAACTGCGGATTGAAGATCGAGCCCTTCGGCGCGACCACCTTCACGCAGCGGAAGATGCCGTCGTTCTGCGGCACCTCCTCGGGGAATGTCACCTCGTCGAGGAAGATGGTGCGCACCGCGTAGTAGGCGGCCACCATCAGCGAGCCCTCGAACGGGACGTTGAAGCCGGTCGGCACCTCGGCGTTCGAGCCGGTCAGGTCGATCGTGATCGAGTCGCCCTCGACGATCACCTTCGTCTCGACGCGGAGCCGCACGCCGCGGTTCTTCGCGTCGTCGTCGAGCCAGCCGGTGGGCGCGGTGTAGACGCCGTCGGGGAGCTTCTCGATCTCTGCGCGCAGCATCCGCTCGGAGTAGTCCATCAGGTCGTAGGCGCAGCTCATCACGACGTCCGGGCCGTAGCGCTCGACGAGCTTGAGGAAACGGACGCGGCCGAGCTCGCAGGCGGCGCGCATGGCGTTCATGTCGCCGCGGTTCATCGTCTCGGTGCGGACGTTGTCGAACAGCATGTGGTCGAGGTCCTCGTTCAGCTTGCCGGCCTGGTACCAGCGCAGCGCCGTCCACATCTTCCCCTCGGCGTACACGTCGAACGCGTCGGCGTTGACACCCGGGAACGAGCCGCCGATGTCCAGGAGATGTGCCGTCACGGCCGAGAAGCCGAGCAGCTCGCCCTCCCAGAAGATCGGCACCGCCACCGCCGCGTCGGGGCTGTGGGACGCTCCCAGGTACGGGTGGTTATGGACGACCACGTCGCCCTCCTCGAGCTTCCCGTCGAGCCGGGTGAGGAAGCCGCGGATGTACCACGGCAGCGAGCCGATGTGCATCGGCGTCGACTCGGACTCACACAGCTCGCGGCCGACGTGGTCGAAGATCCCCGCTCCGAGGTCCTCCGACTCGCGGATGATCGAGCTGTACGACATGCGGTAGAGGACGCTCGCCATCTCGCGGGCGACGGCCTTGAACGCGCCACTGAGGACGCGCGTGGTGATGGGGTCGACCTCGACGCGCGGACGCGTGGGCGGGCCCGGGGAGCGACCGACTTCGTACTCGGCAATCGACACGGTCTGCCTCCCTCCCTAGTGGTTTCCGGCGCTGGCGGCGCCGGTCTCGATGATCAGGTTCCCGAACCGGTCGACCAGGGCGACGAGCCCCGGCGGGATGACCGTGGTCGAGTCGTACTGGTTGACGATCGCGGGGCCGACGATCTTGTTGCCGGCCTTGAGCTTGGCCCGGTCGTAGTAGCCGGTCGCAACCTGCTGCAGCTTCCCGTCGACCGGGAACCAGGCGTCGCTCGTCTTGCGCAGGGCCTGTGCCGGCGACGCGTCGCCGAACGCCACCTCAGCCGTCTTCAGCTGCGGCATCAGGCCGATCGCGCGGACGCGGATGTTCGGCATCTCGATGGTGAAGCTGTCGTCGTGCTGGTGGTACTCGCGCTGGTGCGCCTCGTTGAAGCCGCGATGAGCCTTGCGCGCCCACTCGGCGTCGATCGGGCCGGGCTCGAGGTCGACGCGCAACTCGTAGCCCTGGCCGGCGTAGCGGCACTCGCCGATGCGCTGGATGATGATCCGGTCGGCCGGGACGCCGTCCGCCTCGAGCTGGGCGCGGGCCTGGTTCTCGAGCTGCGTGAACGTCTCGTAGAGCGACTGCGCGTCGAGCGCCGAGAGTCGCTGGTACACGGTCGAGACGTACTCGTACGCAGTGTCGGTGGCGAGCAGGCCCATCGCCGCCGTCACGCCGGGGTGCGGCGGGACGAGGATCCACGGCGTGCCGACCTCCTGCGCGACAAGCGCCGCGAACAGCGGGCCGGCGCCACCCTCGGCGACGAGCGCGAACTCGCGCGGGTCGAAGCCCTTGCGCACCGAGTTCTCCTCGATCGCCTGCACCATCGAGTGCGTGAGGATCTGAATCGAGCCGAGCGATGCCTCCTCGACCGACATGCCGAGCGCCTTCGCCGGGCCGTCGGCGAACACGCGGCGGGCGGCGTCGACGTCGAGCTTCATGCCGCCGCCGAGGAAGTCCTCGGGCGAGAGCCAGCCGAGGTTGACCATTGCGTCGGTGGTGGTCGCCTCGGTGCCGCCGCGCCCGTAGGCGGCGGGGCCCGGGACGGCGCCGGCCGAGCGTGGCCCGACGCGGAACATGCCGCCGCCGTCGACGTAGGCGATCGAGCCGCCGCCCGCGCCGATCGTGTCGACGTCGACCATCGGGATCATCGCGTTGTACGGGCCGACCTTCGTGTCCAGCAGGTGCTTCATGCGCAGGCGGCCCTCTTGCGCGAGGCCGACGTCCGCGGAGGTACCGCCGACGTCGAGCGTGATCACATTGTCGAAGCCGGCCTGCTTGCCGGCCCAGATGCCGCCGACGACGCCGGCCACGGGGCCTGACATGAGCAGGTTGACGGGGCGCGCGATCGCGCCCTCGGCGGTGGCGACGCCCGCTGCGGACGTCATCAGGTGGACGCCGGTGCGCACGCCCAGCGCGCGCAGCGAGTCCTCGAGGCGCCGGATGTAGCGGGCGACCTTCGGGCCGACGAACGCGTTCAGGCCGACGGTCGAGAAACGCTCGTACTCGCGGTACTGCGGCAGCACCTCCGAGGAGACCGAGAGGAACGCCTCGGGGAACTCCTCGCGCACGATCTCGGCGACCTTCGCCTCGTGGGCGTTGTTGAGGAACGAGAAGAGGAAGCAGACCGCGACCGACTCGACGCCGGCCGCCTTGAGCTTGCGCACCTGCTCGCGGGCCTTGGCCTCGTCGAGCGGCACGAGCACCTCGCCGTCACCGGTGATCCGCTCGGGCACCGTCAGGCGGTAGCGGCGGCGCACCACCGGGAACGCCTGCCACGGCAGGTCCTGGTAGTTCGAGAAGTTGAACGGCTTCTTGTGGCGCGCGATGTGCAGGATGTCGCGGTAGCCCTCGGTCGTGATCATCCCGACCTTGGCGCCGTTGTGCTCGATGACGATGTTGGTGGCGATCGTCGTGCCGTGGAAGACCTGGTCGAGGTCGCCCGCCGAGATGCCTGCGCGGGCGGCCAGCTCCTGGATGCCCTGGACGGTGGCCACCGACGGGTCGTCGGGGCTCGTCGGGAGCTTGTGGACGAGGACGGTGCCCGCCTCGTCGTCGACGTAGATCAGGTCTGTGAACGTCCCTCCGACGTCTACTCCGAGTCGCTTCACGAATCCAACCTCTTTCTCGTGCCCGGGTGGGCGGTCAGGGCTTGATGACGACTTTGCCGAAGTGCTCGCGGCTCTCGACGCGGCGGAACGCGTCCGCGGTAGCGTCGAGCGAGAACACCGAGTCGACGAGCGACGTGATCTGGCCGCGGGCGCAGAGCGCCACGCAGGTCTCGAACTCGTCGCGGTCGTAGACGAAGGAGCCGATGACGCTCTTCTGCGCGCGGAAGAACGGGATGATGTCGAACGGGACGACCTCTTCGGCATGGCCGCCACAGGTGACCAGCCGCCCGCCGCCGGCGAGGGAGTCGAGGCTCTTCTGGAACATGTCGCCGCCGACGTGCTCGTAGACGACGTCGACGCCCTTGCCGCCGGTCGCGCTCATGACCTCCGCGACGAGATCGTGCGTCCGGTAGTTGATGCCGACATCCAGGCCGAACTCCGTCGCCTTCGCGAGCTTCGCGTCGCCCGAGGAGTTGCCGATCACGTACGCGCCGGCGAGCTTCGCGAGCTGCACCGCGGCGGAGCCGATGCCGGAGCCGACCGAGTTGACCATGACGGTCTCGCCGATCTTCAGCTTGGCCCGGTTGAAGAGCATGTGGAACGCCGTGCCGAAGGCGACCTGGAGGGCCGCGCCGGCCTCCCAGGAGATAGCGTCGGGCAGCCGCACGAGCGAGCCGGCCTGGACGGTGGCGTACTCGGCGAAGGCGCCCGGGTAGTTGACGCCGACGAAGTTGCTGCCGTTGCCGAGGACGTACGGGGCGACGCGGTCGCCCTCCTGCCAGCCCTCGACGCCCGCGCCGATGCTGGCTACCTCGCCGACGAGCTCGATGCCACCGATGTGCGGCAGGGTCACCGGGAAGCGGGAGATGCCCTCGCGGTGGTCGACGTCGAGATGGTTGATCGCCGCGGCCTTGACCTTGACGACGACCTCGCCCGCGCCGGGAGTCGGCTCCGGGACGTCCTCGACTCGGAAGACCTCGGGGCCGCCGTGCTCGTGATACGTGACTGCCTTCATCCTGCGAACCTCCCGTGGAATGCGCTGCCGCCGACGCGGAGCCTGCTTTATGTCTGACATCACCGGCCGCTGTCAAGCAGAGGGTATCGCTCTCCGCCCCGCCTGGTTGACTGAGTCTAATGTCTGACATATAAACATGACAGCCGTGCCGTCGCGGGAGCCAGCCGTTGGCAGCCATCCCGGACGTGGGCACCCCTGTCAGAGCTGAAAGGAGCCAGACCAGATGAGCGCGAGCGACTATCGGGCGCCGAAGGAGTGGCGGGGCCGCTTCTTCGAGGACTTCGACGTCGGCGACGTCTTCAAGAGCCGGCTCGGCCGCACCGTCACCCAGAGCGACAACATCAACTTCACGCTGCTGACGCTGAACACGAACCAGATGCACTTCAACACGCCGTACACCGAGGGCACGCGCTTCGGCAAGCCGCTCGTCAACTCGGCGTTCACGCTGGCCCTGATCACCGGCATGACCGTTCCGGACACCTCCGAGAACGCCACTGCCAACCTCTCGTGGACGGACATCAAGCTGCCGAAGCCCGTCTTCGAGGGCGACACGCTGTGGGCGGAGTCCGAGATCACCGACCTGCGCGAGTCGAAGTCGAGCCCCAACGTCGGCATCGTCTCGATGCGCTGCCGCGGCATCAACCAGCGGCGCGAGGTGGTCATCGAGTTCAAGCGGACGTTCATGGTGTACAAGCGCGACGCCAGCGAGGTCTCGAACATGTATCCCGGTACCGACACGGACTGGACGGTCTAGAGATGGCAACTGCCGCAGAGCGCCTCGCCGCATGGGGCCTCGGCCTCCGCTACGAGGAGATCCCCCAGGAGGTCGTGGAGGCCGCGAAGCTCCACTTCCTCGACACGATCGGCTGCGGCCTCGCCGCGCACGCCATGGGCGTCGCCACCGAGGGCCGCACGCTGATGGCCGAACAGGCCGGCACCCCGGACGCCACCGTGATCGGGCTCGACCGGGCGCTGCCCGGCGCCAGCGCCGCGTTCGCCAACGCCATGCTCTGCCACGGGCTCGACTTCGACGACACGCACCCGGCGTCGGTCGCGCACGTCTCGGCGGTCGTCTCGCCGGCCGCGCTCGCCGCCGCCGAGGTCGCAGGCCGCGACGGCCGCGAGCTCGTCACCGCGATCGTGATCGGCAACGAGACGGTGACCCGCATCGGCATGGCCGCGCCGAGCGCCTTCCACAAGCGCGGCTTCCACCCCACCTCGATCTGCGGCATCTTCGGCGGCACGCTCGCCGCCGGACGCCTCGGCGGCTCCACCCCCGAGGCACTCACCAGTGCGCTCGGCATCGCCGGCTCGTTCGCGTCGGGCATCTTCGCGTACCTCGACGTCGGCACCGCCACCAAGCCGATGCACCCGGCCTGGGCCGCACACGGCTCGCTCTACGCGACCCGGCTCGGCCAGCTCGGCGCCGAGGGCCCGCCCACGGTGCTCGAGGGCCGCTTCGGCCTCTACGACGCGTTCCTGGAGCTGAAGCCCGACCTCGAGCTGCAGCTCGGCGACCTCGGCTCCCGCTGGGAGACCCCGCGCATCGCGTACAAGCCGTATCCCGCGTGCCACTACATCCACGGCTCGCTCGGCGCGACACGGAGCCTGCTCGGGCAGCTCGCCGTCGACGACATCGCCGACATCCTCGTCACCCTGCCGCAGGCGGGCGTCGCGCTCGTCACCGAGCCGGAGAGCATGAAGTGGCGCCGCGCACCGACTACGAGGCCAAGTTCAGCCTCCAGTACTCGACCGCGGCGATGCTCGTGCACGGCCAGGTCGGCGTGAAGTCGTACACCGCTGCCGCCATCGCCGACCCGAAGGTGCTCGCGGTCGCCGCCAAGGTGCGCTACGAGGTGAAGCCGTATCCGACGTACCCCGGCTCGTTCCCGGGCGGCGTCGTGATCACGCTCAAGGACGGGCGCAAGCTGGACGCGGAGCTCGACTACCAGCAGGGCGGCCCCGAGAACCCGCTCACGGCCGCCGAGGTGCTCGAGAAGTGGCGCGGCAATGCCACGCTCTGCCTCGACGACGCCACGGTCGAGCGGCTCGAGCGGGCGATCCTCGCCATCGAGGAGCACGCCGACCTGCGGGCCGCCTTCGCGCCGCTGGCCGGCGCCCGGGCCGGAGTGGCCGCCTGATGGGCCTCGACGTCAGCGACCTCACCGAGGAGCAGCGCGACATCGTCCTCGCCGTCCGCGCGTTCGTAGACAAGGACGTCATCCCGCACGCATCCCGCCTCGAGCATGCCGACGAGTTCCCGACCTCGATGGTCGAGACGATGAAGGAGATGGGGCTGTTCGGCACCACCATCCCCGAGGAGTACGGCGGCCTCGGGCTCGGCCTCGACACCTACGCGCTGATCTGCGCCGAGATCTCGCGCGGCTGGGTGACGCTCTCCGGGATCCTCAACGGCTCCTTCATCGCCGGCTACATGATCCGCATGCACGGCACGCAGGAGCAGCGCGACCGCTTCCTGCCGAAGCTCGCGACCGCCGAGATCCGCTCGTCGTTCTCGATGACCGAGCCACACGCCGGCTCCGACGTCCAGGCGATCCGCACGACGGCGGTGCGCGACGGCGACGACTTCATCATCAACGGCCAGAAGATGTGGGTGACGAACGGCTGGCGCTCGGCGATCTGCATGCTGCTCGTCAAGACCGACCCGACGGCCGTCCCGGCCCACACCGGCATGACCGGCTTCATCATCGAGAAGGAGCCGGAGACGAACCCGCCCGGCCTGACGATTCCGATGCCGGCGATGAAGAAGCTCGGCTACAAGGGCGTCGAGTCGACGGAGATGATCTTCGACGACTTCCGCGCACCGGCGTCCTGGGTGCTCGGCGGCGAGGAGGGCATCGGCCTGGGCTTCAAGTACTTCATGAGCGGCATCGAGGTCGGCCGCGTCAACGTCGCCGCGCGCGGCGTCGGCGTCGCGCAGGCTGCGCTGGAGGAGGCGCTCAAATACGCAAACGAGCGCGAGGCCTTCGGCAAGAAGATCGGCAACCACCAGGCGATCCAGCTGATGATCGCGCAGATGGCGACCCGCACCGAGGCCGCCCGGCTGCTCACCGCGCAGGCGGCGCGCAAGAAGGCGACCGGCCAGCGCTCCGACCTCGAGGCCGGCATGGCGAAGTACTTCGCCACCGAGGCCGCGCAGGCCAACGCGACCGACTGCATGCGCATCCACGGCGGCTACGGCTACTCGTTGGAGTTCAACGTGGAGCGGCTGTACCGCGACGCGCCGCTGCTGATGATCGGCGAGGGCTCTAACGAGATCCAGCAGCTGATCATCGCCCGGCGCCTGCTCGAGCAGCAACGGGAGGGCAAGGCCTAGAGGCTTGATGTGAGTCGACGCGGCACCGATTGCCGCCCCGGGCGCTGCGCCGTGACGCCCCGTCGTTCCTCACCCAGGCCCCGGGCCTGGCCTGCGGACGCCGTGACGCCCCGGCTTGG
>JANXXF010000188.1 GCA_025350775.1 Actinomycetes bacterium | reverse complement strand
CAGGTTGGGCGCGCCAAAGCCGTAGCCGGCGAGGATCCGCTGGGCTTCAGTCGAGAGAATGAACATCGCGAAGCGATAGGCCGCGGGCGACGCTCCCTCGACAACGGTCAGTCCGTAGTCGGCCCCGACCGCCGTGTTGGCGTTCGTGTCACCGGTGACGGTGAAGACGAACTGGTCGAACTTGTTGTTCGGGCGGAACATGCCGTTCTCGGGGCGCTTGAGCGGCGTCGCGCCCTTCGCCTTCGCAGCGGCGTTGGCGTTGAACGCGGCGTTGCCGTCGGTCGCCGTGTCGTGCACCGTGACCCACTTCGTCTTCAGCGAGACGCCGTAGGTGTACATCGCCTTGACCCCGTCGTTCCGGATGTCGAGGTCCTTGTTGTCAGCGTGGAACGTGATCGGCGCGCCGCCGGCGTCGAGGATCTGGAGAGCCTGCAGCTTGCCGTACGCCAGGTCGCCGGCCACCTTCGGCACGTAGCGGAACACGAAGCTGTTCGGCTGCCGCGAGCTCGGGTAGGTCGAGCCCGTCGAGCCGCCCGTGTCCTCGACGAGGTAGATGTTGCCCGCCGAGTCGTTCTGAGCGCTCTCGTAGCCGCCCTTTCCGAGCGCGCCCGAGACGTCAACGACCGTCGACGGGTACGTCGCGGTCGCGGCGTAGACGCCGCCGGAGGCGCCGCCGCCGCCGAACTCGCCGGTGAGCAGCAGCTTCTGCGCGAACGGGTCCCAGGTGACGCCGTCGAAGCTGGGCAGCGCCTTGCCGGTGACGTCGGCAGCCGCCATCAGCGTCACGCGGTGCTTCAGATCGGCGTCGAGGTTGATGCGCGTGATGTAGCCGGGTGAGCCCAGCTCGTGGCCCTGGAACAGGAAGCGGTGGCCCTAGTTGTACGCGGCGTCGGCGCCGAACTGGGTCGCCGTCAGCACGAGGTAGGCGTTCTTGTCGGGCTCGCTCTTGGACGCCTCGACCTTGGTGGTCGCGGACGCCTGCGCATTCGCCGCCGGAACCATGTTGGCGAGGTCGCCGTCGAACCCGTAGAACGGCACTGCAGCGGTCGCGCCGTCGAGGCGGTAGTCGCCGCGGGCGAGCACGACCTCGCTGAGCTCCTTCGGTAGGTCGTTGGGCGCCGACACGCCCGTGGCCTTGCTGACCGGGTTGGCGACCGAGCTGAAGTCGTTCTGGCCGGCGGTGCCGACCGTTGCGCCGATGGCGGCGACCGCTGCTGCGGCTGCGCCGGCGAAGGCGAGTCTCCTGGAGAGTCTCATCTCTGTGTCTTCCCCTTTTCCCTCTGTGTCCTCGGGGGGTATCCCCTGCTGCGAGCGATTGTTCTTGCCGCCGCGCCGACCGTGGGTTACCGGGAGACAGCGATCTGGTGTCCGCTGGTGAACAGCCACGACGACCGCCCGCGGCATGGCGACGGCCCGGGCAGGTGGTGGCTGCCCGGGCCGTTCATGGAGGTCGCACAGCGCATGGAGCGGTGGCGCGACACGGGCCGGCGGTCTCCCGTCCAGCCGGCCGTTGGGACGATTGTCGCTGCGGTCGGAGCCGGTCGGGGTGCCAGCGTCGTGACGATCCGGTGCCGCGCTGGTGAGCGGCGCCGCGCCTGCCGCTGGAGAACTTCTGGTGAACGGTGGCCGGGAGGCGTGGACACGACGGCTACACTCGGCGTGAGATGAAGGCGACCGTCGAGCGTGAGATCAAGCTCACCGTCGCGCCCGACTTCGAGGTGCCCGCGCTGCCAGGTGCGGCACTCGAGCCGCGCACGTTCACCTCGACGTACTGGGACACGCCGGGGCGGGGCCTCGCGCGCGTCGGCATCACCCTGCGGCACCGCGTCGAGAGCGGCCGTGGGCGCTGGCAGCTGAAGATCCCCCACGGGGCCGCGCGTCTCGAGCTCGAGGTCGACGGTGGCCCCGTGCCCGTGCCCGCGGAGCTGGCCGGGCTGCTGGTCGCGTTCACGCGCCGAGAGGGCCTCGAGCCCGCCGCGACTCTTGCGACCCGCCGCGCCGGCCGCCGTGTCGACGACAAAGCCGGAGAGCCTGTCGCCGAGGCCGTCGTCGACAGCGTCACGGTGCTCGACGGCCACTGGGTCGTCGACCGCTTCGCCGAGCTCGAGGTGGAGCTCGTCGGCGGAGGCGGCGAGCGCGACCTGCGGCGCATCGAGGCGGCGCTGCGCAGGGCGGGCGCGACCGACGGCGACGGCCGGCCGAAGCTCCTGCGGGTCCTCGGCATCCCCGACGCGGCGCCGGCCGGTGCCGCCACCACGACCGGCAGGCTCGTGGCGGCGATCGCGGAGCAGCAGCGGGTCATGCTCTCGCGCGACCCCGGTACGCGGCTCGGCACCGACCCCGAGGACATCCATGACATGCGTGTCGCAACTCGCCGCATCCGCTCGTTCCTGCGCACCGCCCGCGTGCTCGTCGACCCCAGCTGGGCAACACCGCTGCGCGAGGAGCTCGCCTGGCTCGCCGACGCGCTCGGCACCGTGCGCGACCTCGACGTGATGCTCGAGCACCTCGAGCCCCAGGTCGCGTCGCTCGACGCGGAGGAGCGCGACGCACTCGGCAGCGAGCTGCTCGGCCGACTCCGCAGTGAGCACGACCACAACCGCGAGCAGCTGCTCGCCACCCTCTCGTCCCCCCGCTACTTCCGACTCCTCGACCACCTGGAGGAGCCGGTTGCGCTCCGCCCCGACGGTGGCCCCGACGGTGGCCCCGACGGTGGCCGCGGCGACCTCGTCGCGCCGACGCTGCCGGAGATCGCGGCCGCGGAGTTCCGCAAGCTCCGCAAAGCGATGCGCCGCATCGATGCGGCCTCCGCCGACGAGGAGATCCACGCCGTGCGCATTCTCGGTAAGCGCGCCCGTTACGCCGCCGAGCTCGCTCAGCCGCTGGCGGGCAAGAGGGTCGGCGCCCTGCTCGCCCGCACGAAGGCGCTGCAGGACGTGCTGGGCGAGCACCAGGACTCGTCGGTCGCGGAGGAGTGCATCCGGCGGCTCGCGGGCCAGGCGCGCGGAGCGGCTGCGGTCGGTGCGGGACGGCTCGTCGAGCGCGAGCGGCTGCGCCGGGCGCAGGCGCGAGCCGGCATCCCGGCAGTGTGGAAGGCGGTCGCAGTGGCTGCCCGGAGGGCGTTCCCGTGACGCAGGACGGGTTGGCCGGCGAGGTGCGTGCGGCCGGCGGCGTCGTGCTACGAGCCGGTGCCGGTGGGGTCACCGAGACGCTGCTCGTGCACCGCCCCGCCTACGACGACTGGACGCTCCCCAAGGGGAAGGCCGACCCGGGCGAGCCCGACGAGGCGTGCGCGCTGCGCGAGGTGTGGGAGGAGACAGGCCTGCGCTGCACGCTCGGCCGAGAGCTGGCGGGCGCCTCCTACGCCGATGGGCGCGGGCGCGCGAAGCGAGTGCGTTACTGGGCCCTCGAGCCGCTCCCCGCTGCCGCCGCCCACACGCCCTTCACGCCCGGCGACGAGATCGACGCGCTGCGCTGGCTGCCGCTGCCCGACGCGGCCGCGCTGCTGACCTACGATCGCGACCGGGACGTGCTGGCCTCCCTCGGCGCCACCGCCGCGGCCGGCGCCACCGCCGCGGCCGGCGCCACCGCCCCTCCGGGCGCATGACCCTGGTGCTCATCCGTCACGCGAGCGCCGGCGACCGCGACGCCTGGGCCGGCGACGACCGCCTGCGCCCGCTCGACGAGCGAGGGCAGCGCCAGGCCGCCGCCCTCGTGGCGATGCTCGCCCGCTATACGGTGACGGCTGTGCTCACGAGCCCGTACCTGCGCTGCGTGGAGACCGTGCTCCCGCTCGCCGCCGCGCACGGCC
>JANXXF010000178.1 GCA_025350775.1 Actinomycetes bacterium | reverse complement strand
CGCGGTTCATCGCGAGCGTCAGGCTGTCGATAACCTCGCCAGCCGACTTCGACGCGTTGCGCATCGCCGTCATCTGCGCCCCCTGGAACGAGGCGGCCGACTCGAGCAGCGCGCGGTACAGCTCCGTCTCGACGTAGACCGGCAGCAGCCGCTTGAGAATCTCCTCGGGCTCCGGCTCGTAGATGAAGTCGCCGCGCAGGGCGCTCTCCTTCTGATCCGACGCGTCGTCGGCGGCGAGCAGGTTCTCGGGGATCGGCAGCACGTCCTGCGCCACGACGTCCTGCGCGAGAGCAGAGATGAAGTGGTTGTAGACGACGACCACCCGGTCGACCTCGCCCTCGGCATAGAGAGTCGAGAGGCGATGGGCGACCGCCTGGGCGTCGGCGTAGGCCGGCGCCGACGAGTAGCCAGTCCAGGACTGGGCGACCTCGTAGCCGCGGAAGCGCAGCGTCGAGCCGCCCTTCTTGCCGACGACGAGCCACTTGACCGTCTTGCCCTCGGCCACGAGCGCACGCTCGAGCGCGAACGCCTGCCGGAGCACGTTCGCGTTGAACGCGCCGGCGAGACCACGGTCGCCGGTGAGCGGCACGATCGCGACCGTCTTGACTTCGTCGCGCCGCTGCAGCAGCGCGAGACCACGCACCGACGAGCTCGCCCGCGCGGTGCCGATCATCAGCTCCTGCATCCGGTCGGCGTAGGGTCGCATCGACTCGATCCGCACCTGCGCCCGCCGCAGCTTGGCCGCTGCGACGAGCTCGAGCGCCTTCGTGATCTTGCGCGTGTTCTTGACCGAGCGGACGCGCCGCTTGATGTCCTGGACGGAAGCCATCGGGGGTTAGACGATGCCCTTCGCTTCGCTGACATTGAAGCCGCTCGCGAACCTCGTCAGCTCGGCATCGAGCTTGGCCTTGGTGGCGTCGGTGATCTGCTTCTCGTCGCGGATAGCCGTGTAGACCGATTTCTCGGTGCGCAGCGACTCGCGCAGCTCGTCCTGGAAGCGTGGCACCTGGGCGACGGGCACCTGGTCGAGATGGCCGTTGATGCCGGCGTAGATGGCTACGACCTGCTCCTCGACCGGCCAGGGCGAGTACTGGCCCTGGTTGAGGGTGGCGATCATCCGCTCGCCGCGCGACAGCGTCTGCTGCGTTGCGGCGTCGAGCTCGGAGCCGAACTGGGCGAATGCCTCGAGCTCGCGGTACTGGGCGAGGTCGAGCCGCAGGCGGCCGGCGACCGACTTCATCGCCTTCGTCTGCGCGTTCGAGCCGACGCGCGAGACCGAGATGCCGACGTTGATCGCCGGGCGGACGCCCGAGTAGAACAGGTCGGCCTCGAGGAAGATCTGGCCGTCGGTGATCGAGATGACATTGGTCGGGATGTACGCCGACACGTCGCCGGCCTGCGTCTCGATGATCGGCAGCGCGGTCAGCGAGCCGCCGCCGAGCTCGTCGTTCAGCTTGCAGGCGCGCTCGAGCAGCCGCGAATGCAAGTAGAAGACATCGCCGGGGAACGCCTCGCGGCCCGGCGGGCGGCGCAGCAGCAGCGACATCTGCCGGTACGCGTCCGCGTGCTTGGTGAGGTCGTCGTAGATGCAGAGGGCATGCTTCCCGTTGAAGAGGAAGTACTCGCCCATCGCGCAGCCCGCAAACGGGGCCATCCACTTGATCGGGGCAGCATCCGAGGCGGGGGCGTTGACGATGATCGTGTACTCCATCGCGCCCGCGTCCTTGAGCCGCTCGTACACCTGCGCCACGGTCGAGGCCTTCTGGCCGATCGCGACGTAGATGCAGATCATGTCCTGACCCTTCTGGTTCAGGATCGCATCGATGGCGATGGCAGTCTTGCCGGTGCCGCGGTCGCCGATGATCAGCTCCCGCTGGCCGCGGCCGATCGGGATCATCGCGTCGACCGCCTTGAGACCCGTCTGCACGGGCTCCTTCACCGGCTGGCGTGCGACGACGCCCGGTGCCTTGAACTCGAGCGGCCGCAGCTCGGTCGTCGCGATCGGGCCCTGGCCGTCGAGCGGCTGGCCCAGCGGGTCGACCACGCGCCCGAGCAGGGCCTCGCCGACGGGTACCGAGGCGACCTTGCCGGAGCGACGCACCGGCTGGCCTTCCTTGATCTTCTCCCACTCGCCGAACAGGGCGACGCCGACGTTGTCCTCCTCCAGGTTCAGAGCGAGGCCGGTGACGCCGTGGTCGAGCTCGAGCAGCTCCATGGCCAGGCAGTTCTCGAGGCCGTAGACACGCGCGATGCCGTCTCCGACGGAGAGCACGGTGCCGACCTCGGAGAGATCGGTCTCGGCGTCGTAATCGGCGATCCTGGATTTGAGGATCGAGGTAATCTCATCAGGGCGAAGCTTCACATCAGCTCCTTGTCGTCAAATCTTGGCGAAGACGGGTAAGCCGGCCGCGCACGCTCGCGTCGAGACGGAGCGAGCCGACCTGGAGGACGATGCCGCCGACGAGTGCCGGGTCGACCTTGCGGGTCGCATCGACGTGACGTCCGGAAGCCTTTTCGATCTGGGCGAGGATGGTGCGTGCCTCCTCGTCCGAGAGCTCGTACGCGGTCGTCAGCTCGACATCGAGCCGACCTTCCTCGCTGGCGGCGAGCCGCTCGAACTCGCGAGCGATCTCCTCCACCTCACCTGCTCGATGCTTCTCGACAAGCAGGAGGAGGAAGTTGCGGACGATCACGTCGGAGCCGTCGAGCAGCCCCTCGAGCGCGCTGCGCTTGAGGCGGGCGTCGATCTTGGGGTTGACGAGGAGGGCGCCCAGCTCGGGCACCTCCCCCATCGACGAGACGAAGTCGCCGAGCTGCTCACGCACGGCCGGAAGGCGTCCTGCCTCCCGGGCCGCCTGGAACAGCGCGCGCGCGTACGTTCTGTGGACGACGGCCAAGCCCGACCCCTACGCCCGTCCCCGCTCCAGGAGCGAGAAGTCGAGCTCGGAGATGGCATCCTCGATCAGCCGGCGATGGTCGGCCGAGTCGAGCACCTTGCCGGTGACCTTGGCGGTGGCGGCGAGCGTGAGCTCGGCGACCTCGTTGCGGATCTGCTCCAGCGCACGGGTGGTCTCGGCCTCGATCTGCCGCTTGGTCTCCTCCATCCGGCGAGCCCGATCGAGATCGGTCTCCTCGCGGACACGCTCGCGCTGAGCGTCGGAGACCTTGCGGGCCTCGGCCAGGATCCCCTCGGCCTCGGTGCGGGCCTGAGCGATGAGGCGCTTGTGCTCCTCGAGCAGCTGCCTCGCCTCGTCACGGGCCCGGTCGGCCTCCTCGATCGACTCGAGGATGCGCAGCCGGCGGGCGTCGATCAGCTTCTGGATCGGCCCGAACGCGTACTTCCACAGGACGAAGAGCGTGAGCGCGAAGCACACGAGCGTCCAGATCATGAGACCTGGTTCGACCTTGATGAGTGGACTGGAGGCTACGAGCATGGGAATCCCTGGGTAGTGATCGTCGGTCTCGGGCTACGCGAGCACGAAGCCGAGGAGGCCACCGAGCAGGCCGTAGAAGACGACGGCCTCGGTGAGGGCGAAACCGAGCCACATGATGCCCTGCAGTTCGCCGCGCAGCTCAGGCTGCCGGGCGACCGACTGGATCATGGAGCCGAAGATGTTGCCGATGCCGACGCCGGCGCCGAGCGAGCCCAGGCCGATGCCGAGCCCGAAGGCGATTGCCTTGCCGGCCTTGCGGGTACTTTCGTCGGCCAACAGGCCGAAAACGGTAGCGAGCACTCTGCGCTTCCTCCTAGTGTTCGGGCTCGACTGCCGAGCCGATGTAGATGGCGGATAGGGCGGCGAAGATATACGCCTGGATCGTGACCACGATGACGACCTCGAACAGGTAGAAGATCAGCGCTCCGGGAAGACCGAGGTACTTCCACGGTGACGAGTGGATGATGAACACGAGGCCGATCATGACGAGAATCAGCATGTGCCCCGCCAGCATGTTGGCGTAAAGACGGACGGAGAGGCTGATCAACCGCATGAACTGGGAGAGGATCTCGATGGGGACGATCAGGATGAGAGCTGCCGGGGGCGCGTCCGGGATCCAGCTGGCGAAGTACTTGCGCGGGCCGTTCCAGCGAATGCCCTCGACGTGGGTGACGATGAAGGTGATCAGCGCCAGCACGAGCGGCACCGAGAGCTGCGCCGTCGCCGCATAGATCGAGAACGTCGGGATGGCGAGGCCGCCGATGTGGAACTTCTGGTCGGAGAGCGGCAGCGGGATGAAGCCGATCATGTTCACCACCCAGATGAACAGCATCACGGTGGCGACGTACGGGAACCAGGTGCCGATGGCTTTTGCCGGCAGCCCCTGTTCGGCGACCTGCACCTGTGCAACCTCGTAGATGGTCTCGCCCAGCGCCTGGCGCTTGCCGGGCGTGCGGCCGACCTTGATGCGCATCAGGAAGACCCCGAGCAGCATCGTCAGCACCGACGCGAGCATGATGTAGGCGACGGCCTTGTTGATCGAGAGGTTAAGGCCGCCGACGTGGATCGGCACCCAATCTCTGAGCTCGAACTCGGCGTCCGGCTTGAAGCAGTGGAGCGGCAGCTCCTCGCCCTGCGGGACGTCGCACTTGTCGATCGGCTGCGCTGTGCTCGTGGTGGCGGCCGGGGTGGCCGGCGCTGCCGGCTCGGCGCTGCGCGCCGCGAGCGCGCCGGACGGCGCGGCGACCGCGCTGGCCAGCACGGCGACGAGCAGGAGCAGGCGCCCGAGACGCATCACTTCTGTGAGCCTCCGAAGTACGTGATCACCGAGACGCCGAGCTCCATCGAGTAGGCGAGAGCGTAGAGGATGGCGGCGCCGAGGCCGAGGTGCTTGTTGGACACGGCGACGACGAGCAGCACGACCATCACAGCGACAGCCCGAAACATCATGCCGAAGGCCATGACGCCAGACTGCGCGAGCTTGTCGGTGCCGATGCCGAGGCGGTTGAGCAGCAGGCTCAGCCCCTGGCTGCCGGCAAACAGCACCGCTGCCAGGCCCCAGGCGCCGATCGGCCAGCCGACGACCAGAAAGACCGGCAGCGCGAGCAGCACGACCGCGCCCGCTGCCACCACGGGCAGGAACTTGCCCGGCATGGGCCGGGGAGAGCCGAAGATGCCGATGCGGGGTGGCTCGTCCACTGTCACGGGCACCTAGAGCGTCCCCCGATAGCGCAGGTAGACGGCAACCACGCCGGCAGGGACGCCGATGACAGCGCCGCCGATGACGCCGAGACCGACCTTGCCGCTCGCCCAGCCGATGAGCGCGCCCAGGCCGAGGCCCGCACCGGTTGTGGTTGCAAGCAACGCGCCGGCGCCGGCGGAGTCAAACGTGTTGCGCGCTCTTCCCTCCATCGCGAGGGCGAGCATACCAGAGCAAGCGGGTGAGTTTGTGACAACCGGAAACGTCCGAGCCACGCGGGAATCGCTCCCGTCCAGGCAGGAGTTTGTACATGCGCTCACAAACCAGGGAGACGTGCCCTTCCGGCAGAGGCCCCGACTCGTTCTCGTCCACGGCAGCGTCGTCAACGCGGCGGCGACCTGGCGCGCCCAGGAGCCGCTCGCCCAGGAGTTCGAGCTCGTCGTCCCGAATCGCCGCGGCTTCCCGCCCGGGCCGGAAGTCGCCAGTGTGGACTTCGAGGACGAGGCCGACTGGCTGCTCGAGCGGATCGGCGCCGGGGCTCACCTCGTCGGCCACTCGTACGGCGGCGTGATCGCGCTGCTGGCCGCCGGCAGGCAACCGGCGGCGGTGCGCTCGCTAACGGTGATCGAGCCGCCCGCCTTCGGCGCGGCCCGCGGCAATGCCGCCGCCGCCGCGATCGTCGCTGCGTCGACCTCGCTGTGGGCGCGCCGCGAGGCTCTCGACGAAACAGCGTTCCTGCGGGAGTTCCTCAGACTGATCGGCGGTGGCAGCGGCGGCAGCGTACCCGACCCACTGCCGTCCGACCTGGCCCAGGGAACGCGCCTGCTCAAGCACGAGCGGCCGCCGGGGGAGGCGCAGCTCCCGCTCTCGGCGCTGCGGGCCGCGGCGCTCCCGGCGCTCGTCGTCTCGAGCGGGGTGACGCCTGCGCTCGAGGCCGTCTGCGACGCGATCGCGAGCGGGCTCGCGGCCGAGCGGGTCGTGATCCCGGGGACGCGCCACGCCGTGCAGTTCGCCGGGAAGCCGTTCAACGAGCTGCTGGCCGGTTTCGTGCGGCGGGTCGAGTCGGGCACGGCGGACGGCGGGCGCTGACCGCCGCGAGCGCCCGGCAGGAGCGACAGGCAGCGACTATGCGCTGAGGCGGGTCTGCTCCGCGTCCTGGCGACGACGCTCCTCGGCGAGCCGGCGCTTGATGTACGGGTTCGCCAGCTTGACGATCTCGAGCAGGTAGACCATGTAGACGGACGCGGCGAGCGCGACGAAGGCGATCAGTCCGACGGCGATCGTCGAGCCGGTGTGCCAGTTGCCGTGCTCGCGGAACGGGATAAAGCGGGTGGCGAGCGCGGCAGCGGCGAGGACCGCTACCCAGGCCCAGATCGTCACTGCCGCCCGCCGCTGTGAGAAGCCGATGTTGAGGAAGCGGTGGTGGAAGTGGCTGCGGTCGGCGGCGTAGATCGGCTGCCCGTACTTCAGGCGCTTGAGCACGACGAAGGAGGTGTCGAGGATCGGCACGGCCAGCACGAGCAGCGGGAACGCGAGGGCGACGGTGGCGGCCGTCTTGAGCAGCCCCTGCACCGAGACTGCCGCCAGCACGAAACCGAGCAGCATCGCGCCGGAGTCGCCCATGAAGATCCGCGCCGGGTAGAAGTTGTGGCGCAGGAAGCCGATGCAGACGCCGCAGATGGCAGCAGAGACGACCGCCGGCCCGACCTTGCCGAGCGAGAGCGCGACGACGCTGAAGGTACCGCCGGCGATGCCGCAGACGCCGGCCGCGAGCCCGTCGAGGCCGTCAAGGAAGTTGACCATGTTCATGATCGCCAGGATCCAGACGACCGTCAGCGGGATCCCAACCCACGGAGACAGCGTGTGCACGCCGACGAACGGCAGCGTGAAGTGGTCGACCCAGACGCCGAATGCGGTCGGGATCGCCGCCGCGGCAACCTGGCCGGCGAGCTTCGGCAGCCAGGGCAGGCCGCGGAAGTCGTCGATCGCGCCGACCGTGGTGGCGACGGCGGCGCCGAGCAGGATCCCGCGCAGCTCGCGCGTCAGGTCGAGGAACGCCAGCGACGGCACGAGGAAGCCGAGGAACATCGCGAGACCGCCGAGCCGCGGGATCGGCCTCCGGTTGATACGCCGGCCGCCCGGGTTGTCGACGACGCCGAGCAGACGGGCCATGCCGCCGACGGCGGGCGTCAGCGCAGCGACGATGACGAGGGCGATCACCGCCGCCCAGAGAACCTCGAGATGGTCTCGGAAGGCCTCCCACATGACAGGCTATTTCGTCCCGTAGAGCCGATCGCCTGCGTCGCCGAGGCCCGGCACGATGAAGCCCCGCTCGTTCAGCCCCCGGTCGATCGAGGCGACGACGATCGTCACGTCGGGGTGAGCGTCCTGGATGCGCCGTAGACCTTCCGGCGCCGCGATGATCCCAATCAGCCGGATCGCCGACGCCCCCGCCTCCTTGACCTTCTGGACGGCCGCCGCCGTCGAGTTCCCGGTCGCGATCATCGGGTCGAGCAGGATCACGTCGCGCTGCGCGATGTCGTGGGGCAGCTTGAGGAAGTACTCGACGGGCTGCAGCGTCTCCTCGTCGCGGTAGAGGCCGATGAAGCCGACCCGGGCACCGGGGATGAGCGAGAGCACGCCGTCGAGCATGCCCATGCCGGCGCGCAGGATCGGGCAGACGGCCACCTTCTTGCCCGAGACGCGGCGGGCAGGCGTGCACTCGAGCGGCGTCTCGACCTCGACAGCCTCGGTGTGCAGCTCCTTCGTCGCCTCGTAAGCGAGCAGCAGCGTGATCTCGTTGACGAGCTGACGGAAGAGCTGCGTCGGCGTCGTGATGTCGCGGAGCAGGCCGAGCTTGTGCTGGACGAGCGGGTGCTTCACCTCGACGACGGGCATGGCGTCCCCCTGCCTCAGGCCTCGTAGGTGGGCCAGCCGCGGAAGCCCGGATAGAGCGGGTAGCGGTCGCAGAGCTCGCTGCTGCGAACGGCCAGCGCGGAGAGGTCGGCGCCCTCGACCAGCGCGGCGCCGATGACGCTGCCGACCTCGGCAAAGTCGGCGGCGGTGAAGCCGCGCATCGTCATCGCGGGGGTGCCGAGCCGGACGCCGGACGCCACCGTGGGCGGCCGCTCGTCGAACGGAACGGTGTTGCGGTTGGCGGTCATGTGCACCTCGTGCAGCCGCTCCTCGGCGTCCTTGCCGGTGAAGGTGGAGTTGCGCAGGTCAACCTGGACGAGGTGCGTGTCGGTGCCGCCGGTGAGCACCTCCTGGCCGCTCTCGATGACGGCGACGGCCAGCGCCTGGGCGTTGTCGCGGACGGCCGTCGCGTAGTCGCGGAAGGCAGCGCTGCCGGCGATGCGGAAGCAGGCGGCCTTGGCTGCGACGGCGTGCATCAGCGGGCCGCCCTGGAGGCCCGGGAAGATCGCCTTGTCGACCGCGGCGGCGTGCTGCTCGCGGCAGAGAATGAAGCCGGAGCGCGGACCCGCCAGCGTCTTGTGCGTGGTCGAGGTGACGAAGTCGCAGTGCGGCACCGGGCTCGGCACGACGCCCGCAGCCACGAGCCCCGAGTAGTGCGCCATGTCGCACAGCAGCAGCGCGCCGACCTCGTCGGCGATCGCGCGAAAGCGCTCGGTCTCGACCAGCCGCGGGTAGGCGGAGCCGCCGCAAACGATGAGCTTCGGCCGGTGCGCCTTCGCCAGCGCGAGCACCTCGTCGTAGTCGACGCGCATCGTCTCGCGGCTGACGCCATAGTGCTGGAAGTCGTACAGCTTGCCGCTGAAGTTGACCTTGTGGCCGTGCGTGAGATGGCCGCCGTGATCGAGGCGCAGGCCGAGGATCGGGTCGCCCGGCTGCAGCATCGCCATGTAGACGGCCATGTTCGTGGCCGAGCCGGCGTTCGGCTGCACGTTCGCGTGCTCGGCGCCGAACAGCTCCTTCGCCCGGGCGATGGCGACCCGCTCGATCTCGTCGACGACCTCGCAGCCACCGTAGTAGCGCTTGCCCGGGTAGCCCTCGGCGTACTTGTTGGTGGGGACACTGCCGATGGCCTCGAGGATCGAGGGCCAGGTGAAGTTCTCGGAGGCGATCAGCTCGATCTGGCCGCGCTGGCGCTCCAGCTCCCGTCCCAGCAAGGCCGCGATCTCGGGATCGACCTCGGCGAGGCCTGCGGTCTTGAGAGTCTGGAAGGAATCCTGCGCTGCGGCCATGCGTTCGAGCTCCTCGTCCTTGTCGCGGGTCTGTCGGATCGTACTCGGCGGCGGGACGGCCGGGCGCCGCCGGGCGGCGGGCGGCGGCCGGCCAGCGAG
>JANXXF010000141.1 GCA_025350775.1 Actinomycetes bacterium | reverse complement strand
CGGGCAGGCGCCCACGCGTTTTCGTCGCGGAGTGGCTGGATCCGCCCTTCGCGGCGGGCCATTGGGTGCCCGAGCTAGTGGCTGCCGCGGGTGGGATCGAGGTGCTTGGCCGGGCGGGTCAGCCGTCGTTCGCGACGACGTGGGAGGCCGTGCGTGCCGCGCAGCCCGACCTGGTGGTGCTGGCGCCGTGCGGCTTCGACGCCGAGCGGGCGGCCGCGGAGGCGGGGCTCGTGCCCGATCTCGGCTGCCGCGTGATCGCAGTGGATGCGAACGCGTACTACTCGCGGCCCGCGCCGCGCGTGGCGGACGGGGTCGTGCAGCTGGCGCACTTCCTGCACCCGGAGGCCGTGGCCGATCCGGGCCTGCCGTTCATCGTCATTCGGCCGTAGCGGCCGAGCCGGCGCCCGCCACGCTCCCGCCTTGGCCGGGCGGGCGGACTCTGCTAACGATGTGCAGGTGAGCGTCACCGGCCCTCCGCCCCTGCTCGGCCCTGTGTCCCTCCGTGTCGAGCGGCTGACGCCCGAGGCCTACGCGCCGTTCGGCTGGGTGCTGGGCGAGCGGCCGACCGCGGGCCGAGTGGGCGGGAGCGGCTCGGCGCGGATCGTCGAGGCCCCCGGCGCCCGCTTCTGGCACGAGCACGACTTCGTGGCAGGCGCGGGCGGGCAGGTCGAGCTGCTGTGGGTCACGTATCTGCCACAGCCGCCCGTGGCCGAGAAGATCGAGGCGCACCGGCACACCGAGCAGGCGATCATCCCGATCAACGGGCGGCCGATCCTGCACATCGTCGCGCCGCCCGACCTCGACCCGCTCGCGCCGGGCATCGCGCCCGACCTCGGTGCGGCACGCGCCTTCTACCTGGACGGCACCCGCGGCGTCTGCATGCGCCGCGGCACCTGGCACATGCACTACGGCGTCGCCGAGGAGGCCGTCTACCTGATGGTCACGCGGCGCTCGACGACCGACGACATCGTGGCGGCGTTCGACGGCGCAGGCGGCCTCGCCGAGACGGTGGTCGTGACGACCACGCCGATCGTGCTCGACACGAGCGGCCTCGCGCTCTAGGGAGGGCGGCCGCCAGGCCGGGGGCTCCTCCGGTCGCCACGCCCGCGACGTGCTCGGGCCGCTACTCCGGCCGCTACTCCGGCAGCGACACGACCCCGTCCACGACCTGCACCAGCGCGTCCTTCTCCAGTGAGACCACCGCCTCCGCGTCGAGCTCCGCCATCGGCCGCGGAGCCTCCGCCACGAGCCGCAACGCGCCCGCCCGCCGCTGCCGGAACGAGCCCTCGAACCGCGACTGCTTGCGTGCCGGCTCGTAGCGCTGCCCGCGCGACGGGCACTCCTCCGCCAGCGGGCACTCGCCGCAGCGCGGCACCCGCGCCAGGCACACCGTCGCGCCCAGATCCATCAGCGCCTGCGCCGACGCCGCCGCGAACGCGTGCCCCGTGCGCGCCTGGATCCGCTCGATGTTGACGTCGACCGGCAGCACGTCCTCGCCCAGCGCGAAGTTCCGCACCGCCGCCGCCGTGTACGGGCCGACCCCCGGCAGCGCCGTCAGGTCGGCGGGCCAGCCGTCGGCGGCGATCGCCTGCGCCGCCCGGTGCAGTGCCAGCCCGCGCCGGTTGTAGCCGAGCCCCTGCCAGGCGCGGATCACGTCGGCAGGCGAGGCGGCGGCCAGGGCAGCTGCGGTCGGCCAGCGCTCCAGCCAGGCGATCCAGCGTGGAATGACGCGCTCCACCTGCGTCTGCTGGAGCATGATCTCGCTCACCAGGATCGCGTAGGGGTCGCGCGTGTGGCGCCAGGGCAGGTCGCGGCCGACGCGGGCGAACCAGTCGCTCAGGGCCGTGTCCACGGCGGCCACTCTAGGTCACACGACCGCCAACCCGGCATGATCTGTCCTGTGCAACCGGCGCGCCCCTCCGTCTACGTCTCCCGCCGCCTCCCGGCGCGGGTGATGGACGCGCTCGCCGCCGACTTCGCGCTCACCTTCCACGACTCCGACCGGCAGCCGGCGCGGGCCGAGCTGCTTGCCGGCGTCAAGGGCGTCGACGGCTTCCTCGCGACGATCACCGATCATGTCGATGGCGAGCTGCTCGACGCCGCCGGCCCGACCCTCCGCGTCGTCGCCAACTACGCGGTGGGCTACGACAACATCGACGTCGCGGCGCTCACCGCCCGTGGCGTCGTCGCTACGAACACACCGGGCGTGATCGCCGCCGCCACGGCCGAGCTGGCGATCGCCCTGATGCTCGCGCTGGGCCGCAAGGTCGCCGCGGGAGACCGCCGGCTGCGCACCGGCGAGCCGTGGGCCTGGACGCCCACATTCATGCTCGGCTGGGGCCTCGAGGGTCGCCGCCTCGGCATCGTCGGCCTCGGTGAGATCGGAGTCCGGGTCGCCGCGCTGGCGACCGCGCACGGCATGGAGGTGGTCTACGCGGGCCGCGGTGACGGGCCTGGGGCAGGCGATAGGCCCGGGTCCGGCGATAGGCCCGGGTCCGCCGACGGGCCTGGCGCGGGCGCCCGCCCCGCCGCGCCCGACCACCCCGCCGCGCCCTACCCCCGCCTCCCTCTCGACGAGCTGCTCGCCACCTCCGACGTCGTCAGCCTCCACTGCCCGCTCAGCCCGGCCACGCGCCACCTGATCGGCCGGCGGGAGCTGGCGCTGATGCGCCCCGGCGCCGCCCTCGTCAACACGAGCCGCGGTCCCGTCGTCGACGAGGCGGCCCTCGTCGAGGCCCTGCGCGACGGCGTGATCGGCGGCGCGGCCCTCGACGTGTACGAGCACGAGCCGGAGCTGCACCCCGGGCTGATCGCGCTCGAGAACGTCGTGCTGACGCCGCACTTCGGCAGCTCCACGGTCGCCGTGCGCGAGGCGATGGGTATGCGCTGCGTCGACGCGCTGCGGGCCGTTCTGCTCGAGCGGCGCCTCCCCGCGAACGCGCTCAACACCGTCGCGCTCGCCTAGAATCCGCCTGGCGCTGCGCAGCTCGGTCGCTCTCCGGGCGAACCTTTCCGATTCGCGGCCCCTCGGTGTACCCCTTTCGGGTGTTTGCAAAACGTTAAGGGGTCCGCTACGGTGGCACCTTCCCGACGACAGAGGGTGCCCTGGTGGGGCGCCCGACTCTCCCGAAGGGGTCCCCCTGATGCGTACCAAGTGGAGCCTTATCCTCGTTGCCGCGTTCGTCATTACGTTTGCGGCGTTCGCTACCTCGATCGCCTCCGCCGCCGTCTCTGCCGGCAAGGAGGGCTTGCAGCGCAAGAAGGCCGCGCTCGGCCAGGACGCCGTCGCCCTCGCGAAGCAGTTCCTCGGCCTCCACTACCTCTATGGCGGCTCCTCGCCGCGCACCGGTTTCGACTGCTCCGGGCTCGTCATGTACGTCTATGGCAAGCTCGGCATCCAGCTACCGCACAATGCTGCCGCGCAGTACCGGCTGGGCCTGGGCGTCCCGCGCGCAGCGCTGCGACCCGGCGACCTCGTCTTCTTCAACGGGCTCGGCCACAACGGCATCTACGTCGGCAACGGCAAGTTCATCCACTCGCCCCAGACGGGTGACAGCGTCCGCATCGAGTCCCTCGTTGCGAGCAACTGGCACCGCAACTATGTCGGCGCTCGCCGCATCGCGGCATAAGCTGCTATCGTCGTAACGAACTGTTTTTTAGAACGCGTGTCCGTCGGAGCCTTTTCGCCTTCCTCACCGTTCGTTAGCTTTGTGAGGAGGTGTTTTAATAAATGGCAACCGGAACCGTTAAGTGGTTCAGCGACGCTAAGGGGTACGGCTTCATCACCCCCGACGGCGGCGAGCCTGATGTGTTCGTGCATCACGGCGGCATCAACGGGTCGGGCTTCAAGTCCCTCCCCGAGGGTGCAAAGGTCTCGTTCGATGTGACCCAGGGCCCCAAGGGCAACCAGGCCTCGAACGTCAGCGTTCTCTCCTAGTCGAGAGACGCTCACGATCTGCGGCGCGCGGCCACCCCTCGGGGTGGCCGCAGCTGTTTCCAGGCCTGCCTGCGCCCTAGTGGCGCGGCCCGAGCACCGACAGCAGCCTGAGGTCGCCGGCGCCCGTGTTGCTGAAGACATGGCGGACGTTCGGTGGCACGTACACGAAGTCGTCGGGCCCCACGGCGTGCAGCTCGTCGCCGATCGAGACGGTGCCGCTACCCGAGAGGACGAGATTCGCCTGCACCCAGGCGTGTGCATGGTCGGCCGAGAGGCCGCCGGGGCGGATGGTGACGACCCGCAGGTCGAGGTCGCCGTTGCCGTCGGCCCGGTCGAGCAGCGGCTGGCCGGAGGTGCCCTGGGCTCCGTCGTTGGTGATCGGTGCCGGGGCGCTGTCGCGGAGGCTGACGATCCGGGCGGGTGGGGTCGAGGTGCTCATGGAGTCGAGGCTAGCAGCGGGGCCGCAGTGTTTGCCTCGCTCGCCGCCGAAAGCCTCCCCGGCGTCCGCGCCGCGACCGGGCCGTCCCGGAGACGCTCCCCGCGCCGGCGGCTCGTCGACGGCGCCCAGATCGCGACCTTCACAACGCGGCTGCGCGAGGTTGTCGAGCGTCCCTGGCAGGTGTGGGGGGAGCCACCGCCGCTGCGGGC
>JANXXF010000091.1 GCA_025350775.1 Actinomycetes bacterium | reverse complement strand
CTCGCCCTCGTCGTCGCAACCGGCGCCGGCGCCGCTACAAACGGTAGGGCGCTCTCGCCGGCGGCCTACCGGGCGCAGGCCAGCGCTCTCTGCGTCCAGGCGAACGCCCGGATCGCCAGCCTGCCCAAGTCGGCGTCGACGAAGCCGGCCCAGCTGGCGAAGGCGCTCAGCAAGGCGCTGGGCGCGCTGGCGCCGCTCGTGCCGCAGTTCCGCGAGCTTCAGCCGCCGGCTGCGCAGAAGGCGCTCCACGACAAGACCGTGGCCGGCCTCGCCGCCGGCCTCGACATCGGTAACCAGATCGCCGGGCTGATTGCCAGGGGCGGCAACCTGCAGTCGGCGCTGGCGAAGGTGCAGACGCCGTTCCTGCAGGCGCTCTCGGCGATCCAGAACGGCTTCAAGGGGCTGGGCCTGACGAAGTGCGAGTCGGTGCTGGGCGCAGCGATCGGCGGCGCGTCGTAGCCACCGCCGCCTGCGCCGCGGACGCCGTGTGAGGCTGGCCTGATGGAGATCGTGCGCAGGGTGCGTTCCGCGGCCGGCGAGCCGGCGGGCCTGCTCGTCCTGTTCCACGGCCGTGGCTCCGACGAGCACGACCTCGTCGGGGTGCTCGACCTGCTCGATCCCGACCGGCGACTGCTCGGGGTGACGCCCGGCGGCCCGCTGGCGCTGCCGCCCGGCGGCCGGCACTGGTACGCCGTGCAGCGCATTGGCTTCCCCGACCCGGCCACGTTCCTGCCGACCGTCGCCGCGCTCGCCGACTGGCTGGCCGCCCTCGCCGAGGAGACGGGCATCCCGATCGGGCGGACGGTGCTCGGCGGCTTCTCGCAGGGTGCCGTGATGGCCTTCGCGCTCGGCCTGGCCGCGGGTGGGCCGCGCCCGGCGGCGCTGGTGCCGCTCTCGGGCTTCATCCCGACGGTGGCGGGCTTCGAGCTCGATCTCGCCGGCGCACCGCCGGTCGCGCTCGGCCACGGCACCTACGACGACGTCATCCCGGTCGGCTTCGCGCACGAGGCGCGGGCGCGGCTCGCTGCGGCAGGCGCGACCGTCCTCTACCGCGAGTCGCCGTACCCCCATGCGATCGATCCGGGCTTTCTCCGGGACGAGGTCGCGCCGTGGCTCGCGCAGCTGTTGTCGTGACGCAGTCCGCGCCGCGCCTCTACCTCTGCTCTTCCGGCACGATCGGCAGGCCGGACGAGACGACGCGGCGCCCCTCGAACTGGAAGGTGACGTCGACGGTGTCGTTCTTCGAGTAGCTGCCGGCGATGCCCAGGAACATCGAGAGCCAGCGGACGAAGCCGAGCTTCCGCTCCTGCGCCAGCTCGCGCTCGAAGACCAGCTGGCGACCATCGACCTGGTAGTCGCGATCGCGCTGCTGGGGCACGCCGTTGATGAACACCTCGAAGGAGTCGGTGGCGCCGGGAGGAAGGGTGACGAACGCACGTGCCATGACGCCATCATCTCAATCTTCCGCCGGGTCGGGCGGCTCCCTACAATGGCGGCGGTCGTGCGTACGCTGATTCTCTCCACTCTCGCCGCCGTCGGGCTCGCCCTCGTGCTCGCCGGCGGCGCCCTCGCCGAGCCTTCGCCGCTCGAGCTCAGCGCGCCCGCGTCTCCGGCCGCCCACGCCATCAGCGACATCTACTGGGTCGTCTTCGGCGTCGCGCTCGGTCTGTTCGCGCTCGTCCTGCTGGGCCTGGCCGGGGCGCTCGCGCGCTCGCGCCGCGCAGGCACCGACAGCGAGCCTGGGCCGCTGACGCCGCGGACGCTGGGTCTCTTCGCCGCGATTCCGGTGGCAGCGGTGGTCGTCGTGGCCGTCGTCGTCTTCGCGCGGCTCTCGGCTGCGCAGGACGCGCCCGCCGCCGGCGCGGCCGGCACGCTGCAGGTGAAGGTCGAGGCGCGGCAGGCGGGCTGGACGTACACGTACGCCAACGGCGCGACCGCCAGCGACCGGCTGCGCGTCCCCACCGGCGCCGTCGTCCGGCTCCTGCTCACGTCGGCGGATGTCACGCACTCCTGGTGGGTGCCTGCGCTGGGCGGCCAGGTGCGCATCTACCCCGGCGAGACCGCGTCGGCGGCCTTCCGCGCCGACCGCGACGGCGTTTTTGAGGGCCGCTCGACCGTCCCCTCCGGCCGTACCTTCGACCGGCTGACGATTGCCGTCGAGGCGCTGCCGCAAGCCGAGTACGACGCCTGGCTCGAGCAGGCCGCGGCAGCGAAAGGTGGGTCGAACAGTGGAGGCTAGGCGCAGCGCCGCCCCAGCGCACGTCGTGCCGTGGCAGAACGGCCGCGTGGTGCGCTGGCTCGCCGCCACGAACCACAAGCAGGTCGGGATCCTGACCGTGCTGACGAGCCTCGTCTTCCTGCTCGTCGCCGTCGCCTACGGGCTCGTCATGCAGGCGCAGCTGGCCGTCGCGAACAACACGATCGTCTCGCGCAACGGCTTCGCCGCGCTCGTGACGATGCACGGGGTCACCATGCTCTTCCTCGTCGTCCTGCCGGCTGTGTTGGGACTTGCGACGTACATCACGCCGCTGCTGATCGGAGCGCGCGACATGGCGTTGCCGCGCGTCTCGGCCCTCTCGTACTGGCTCTACGTGTTCGCCGGCGTCCTGATCACCGCGACGTGGCTCTCGACCGGCGGCGCCCCGAAGGCGACCTTCGCGTCGCTCGTGCCGCTCGCGCAGGGCGACTTCAGCAAGGGTCAGGCGCAGACGATCCTCGGCCTGGCGTTGATCCTGCTCGCCGTCGGGTGGCTGCTGTGGGCGGTCAACACGCTGGCGACCGTCGCGGGCCGGCGCGCCGAGGGCATGACCTGGTGCCGGCTGCCGGTGTTCGTCTGGTCGGCGACGGTGGCGGCGGCGGTGCTCCTCGTGACCGCACCCGTGCTTGCCGTCGCGACCGCGCTCCTCGTCCTCGATCGCGAGGCCGGCACGCACATCCTCACGGGCAGCGGCTCGGCCAGGACGTACGACCATCTGTTCTGGTTCTTCGCGCAGCCCGCGATCGGCGTCATGGCGATCCTCGCGGCAGGTATCTCCTCCGAGGTGATCCCGGTGTTCTCGCGACGGGCCATCGCGGCGCGCAGGCCACTGATCGTCGCCATCGCCGCCATCGGGCTGTTCTCGATTGTCTCGTACGGCCGCCACCTCACCGCGACCGGCCAGTCCAGCTGGGCCGAGAGCGTCTTCATGATCGCGGCGCTCGCGCTCGTCGCCGTCGCGGCCTTTGCGGTGGCGGTCTGGGTCGCGACGCTCTGGGGCAGCCGCCCGCGCCTCACCACCGCGCTGCTGTTCTCGGTTGGCTTCATCGTCCTGTTCAGCGTCGGCGTGCTCGCCTCGCTCTTCCTCGCCGCCTTCCCCGTCTCGTGGCAGCTGGCAGGCACCACGCTCGAGTCCGCCCAGCTGGCCTACCTCGTCCAGGGCGGTGTCCTCTTCGCGGTCTTTGCGGGTCTCTTCTACTGGTGGCCGAAGATGTTCGGGCGCGTGCTCGACGAGCGCCTCGGCAAGCTCCAGTACGTGCTGATGTTCGTCGGCTTCAACACCGCGTTCGTCCCGCAGTTCATGCTCGGCGTGCTCGGGCTGCCCAGCGGCGTCGCGACCTACACGAACCCTGACTGGGAGGGCTATCAGGTGAGCTCCCTGGTCGGCGCCGGCATCGTCGCCGCGGGCATCCTCGTGTTCGCGTTCAACGCGGTGCGCACGCTGCTGGCGGGGACGCGCGTCGGGCGCGACCCCTGGTCGGGCGATACCCTCGAGTGGTTCGCCGAGTCGCCTCCGGTGCCGCAGAACTTCGCCACCCTCCCGCCGATCGAGAGCGCGCGCCCTGTCAGGGATACCCGCCGGCGGCTGAAGGCTGCCGGTGGATAACCGGCCGTACCCGGCCGCCGGCCCCTGGTTCCGGCTGACGGCCATCGCCGCCACGGTCGCGAGTGCCGTCGCGGTCGCCAGCGGCGCGGGCGGGCTCGGCGCGGCGCACCGCCTCCTTGCCTCGCTCGCGTTGCCGCCGCTGGTCGCGCTCGTCGCTGCCAGCGCTCTGACGATCCGCAGGCTGGTCGCCCCCTGGGCGGTGGTACTGGTGCTGTTCGGGAGCGCGGCGCTCGTCGTGGGCGAGGGCGGGCTGCACCTGGCGCTCTCCGCGCTCGCGCTCGCCGCCTCGGCGGTGGCTACCGCGCTCAGCTTCCGCGGCGAGCCCGTGGGTCAGATCGGGCCGTGGCAGGACTACGTCACGCTGACCAAGCCGCGGATCATGTCGCTCCTGCTGCTGACCGGCGGCTGCGGCATGTTTGTCGGCGCCAAGGGGGTTCCCGACTGGAGCGACTTCGCCGTGATGATGGGCGGCCTGGCGCTGGCCTGCGGTGGCGCCTCGGCGATGAACCATGTGCTCGACGCCGACATCGACAGGTTGATGGGCGGCCGCACCGACAAGCGCCCCATCGCAACCGGCCGCGTCGCCCCGTCGCACGCGATCGAGTTTGCGCTCGCGCTGTCGGCACTGTCGTTCACGCTGCTCGCCAGCCTCACGAACGTGCTGACGGCGGTGCTCGCACTGGCCGGCAACCTCTTCTACGTCATTGTCTACACGCGTCTGCTGAAGCGCCACACGGCGCAGAACATCGTGATTGGCGGCGCTGCCGGCGCCTTTCCGCCGATCGTCGGCTTCGCCGCCGCCACCGGCAACCTGACGCTGCCGGCGCTCTGGCTCTTCCTCGTCATCTTCATCTGGACGCCGCCGCACTTCTGGGCGCTCGCGATCATGCTCAAGGAGAACTACGCGGCGGCGAACGTGCCGATGCTGCCCGTCGTCCGTGGCGACCGCGAGACCGTCCGGCAGGTGCTCTGGTACTCACTCGGCCTCGTCGCGTTCACGGTGGTGCCGTACTTCTGGGGGCCGCTCGGCGTCGTCTATCTCGTCAGCGCGCTGCTGCTCGGCGGGCTGTTCCTGCTGCTGGCGGTGCAGCTGCTGCGCGCGCCCACGCACCGGCGCGCCGGCACGCTGTTCCACTACTCGCTGCTGTATCTGGCCTTGTTGTTCGTGGCCATGGCCGTCGACCTCGTCGTCCTCTAGCGGGGCGGGCGTGGCGCACCCGGCCAGCGCGGATCCGCCCGGCGTCTGGATCACGACGGTCGAGGAGCCGGGCCCGGGCGTGCCGCTCGCCGTCAAGGATCTGTTCGACACGGCCGGCGTGCTCACGACGTACGGCTCGGCGGTGTTTGCCGACCACGTGCCGCTGCGGACGGCAGAGGCGGTGACCCGGCTGGAGGCCGGTGGCTACGCCATGGTCGGCAAGACGAACCTGCACGAGTTCGCGTACGGCGTCACCACCGAGAACGTCCACTACGGCGTGTGCCCGAACCCGGCGGCGACCGGACGGGTGGCGGGCGGATCGACCGGTGGTGGCGCTGCGGCGCTCGTGCTCGGCTCGGCCGACGCCGCCCTCGGCACCGATTCGGGCGGGTCGATCCGCATCCCGGCCGCGTGCTGCGGTGTCGCCGGGTTCAAGCCCAGCTTCGGCCTGGTGCCGCTGGACGGCTGCTGGCCGCTCGCGCCGAGCTTCGACCATGCGGGGCCGCTGGCGCGCAACGTGCCCGGCTGCCTGGCCCTGCTGCGGGCGCTCGTGCCGGGCTGGGCGCCCGCCGAGCTCACCTGGCTCGGCGATGTCCGCGTCGGCGTGGCCTGGCTGGAGACGGCCGACCGCTTCGTCGGGGCGGCCGTCGAGGCGGCGGCAGCGTTCATCCCCGGTCGGCGCCTTGTCGACTTCCCGCGGCCGGAGGGGGGCGTTGGCGTCGTCTTCATGCGCGAGGTCGCGGACGTCCACCGCGAGCTCTTCTCCGCGAACCGCGAGCTCTACTCCGAGGACCTCCAGCTCAAGCTCGACCGCTGCGTGGCGGTCACCGACCGCCAGGCCCGTGACGGTGAGGCCGCGCGGGCGCGCTACCGCGAGCAGGCCGAGGAGGCGTTCGCGGGCATCGACATCCTCGTCACGCCGACGCTCGAGTGCGTGGCGCCGCTCGTCGGCGAGGGCGGCGTCGGCGATCACAACGTGCGCGCGCGCCTGGTGCGCAACACGCTGCCGTTCAACGCGCTCGGCTGGCCGGCGTTCGCTCTGCCCTGCGGGACGGCGGAGCACGGCGCCCCGGCGTCGCTGCAGATCGTCGGGCGCCCTGGCGCCGACGCGCTCGTGGCGGCCTTCGCGGCCGTGCTCGAGCGCGCGTTGCGCGCCGCGTAGAGAGGCCTCCTGGGAAGCGGCGCGGAGCCCACCGCTGCCCGGGCCGCTGCCCCGGACTCGTTTCGGCTGCCGCTCCGGCCGCCGCCCCGCGCCCGCCCGCGACTTCTCTGCTATACATCTATACAACTGTTTAGTTGTTTATGAGAGGAGTCCGATGTCGCTGCCTCACCCGCTGTCCGATCCTGTCGTCGAACTCGTCGCGCGCCGCTTCCGGGTTCTCGGCGAGCCGATGCGAATCCGGCTCCTCGACCAGCTGCGCGGGGCCGACGCGACCGTACAGGAGCTGGCGTACCGGCTCGCTGCGTCCCAGCAGAACGTCTCGAAGCATCTCGGCATCCTCCTCGACGCCGGCCTCGTCTCCCGGCGCAAGGAGGGCACTGCGGCGATCTACTCGATCGCCGACGACACCGTCTACGCACTCTGCGAGACCGTCTGCGACAGCCTGCAACGGCAGTTCGCCGGTCTTGCCGACCTCGTGGGAGGAACCCTCGAATGAAGACCATCGCCTGCAACGCTCGTGGCACCATCACGCTGGAGCGCATCCTCATGGCCCTCGCCGGCACCGTCAGCCTGATCGGCGTGATTCTCGCGATCACCGTCAGCCCGTGGTTCGCCACGATCCCGATCTTCGTCACGGCCAACCAGTGGCTGTTCGCCGCCGTCGGCGACTGCCCGTCGTCGCTCCTGCTGCGCCGCCTCCTGCCGGTCGAGCGGAGGGGCGCATGACCACCGTCGGCCCGATCGGAAGGCTCGGCCGCTGGACGGCCGACCACTTCCGGCTCGTCCTGATCGCCTGGGTCGTCATCGCCGTCGTCTTCGGCGCATTCGCGCCACGGGCTGAGAAGGCCCTCTCCGGCGCCGGCTGGGAGTCGAGCGGCTCCGAGTCGACCCGCGTCCGCGCGGTTGTCCAGCGCGAGTTCGGTGGCCTCTCCAGCGCCGGCCTGATGGTCGTCCTCCACTCCGACACGAGGACCGTCACCGACTCGGCCTACACCGCCGCCGTCGGCCGTGTCGCCGCCGTGCTCCGCTCGGACAAGCGTGTCGCGAGCGTCGTCCTGCCGAGCAGCGGCGTCTCCATCTCGCGCGACGGCCGCACCGCGATCGTGCAGGCGGGCGCGGCGGCGGACACGACCGCCATGGTCGCCGCCGCCGAGCACCTCAAGGGCAAGCTGCGTGCCGCCGGCGGGGACGGCGTCCAGGTCGCCCTCACCGGCGCCTCCGGCATGTGGTCGGACTTCAACACGGCCAACCGCAAGGCGATGATGAAGTCGGAGCTCTACAGCTGGCCGGTCACGATGGTCATCCTGCTGATCGCCTTCGGCTCGCTCGTTGCGGCCGGTCTGCCGCTGATGCTGACGATCCTCGGCCTGATCGCCTCCGCCGGCGTCCTCTTCCTCACCACGAAGCTCGGACACATCTCGATCTGGGCGATGAACTTCGCGCTGATGTTCGCGCTCGCGCTGGGCATCGACTACGCGCTCTTCATCGTGCACCGCTTCCGTGGCGCGCTCTTCGGCAATGGGCGCACGCCGCGCGAGGCCGTCGCCGAGACGATGGACACCGCCGGCAAGGCCGTCCTCTTCTCGGGCCTCACCGTGCTCGTCTCGCTGACGGCCGTGATGCTCGTGCCCAGCCCGGCATTCCGCTCGATGGCGCTCGGCATCATGATCGCCGTCCTCTTTGTGCTCGGCGCGACGCTGACGCTGCTGCCTGCCGTGCTCGCCCGGCTCGGCACGCGGGTCGACAAGGCCGGCCTGCCGTGGGCGCACTCGGGCGAGAGCCGCTCCGCCCGCTTCGCCCGCTGGGGCGAGCTGCTGTGGCGGCACCCGTGCCCGTTCGGGGCGGCCGCCGTCGCCATCCTCGTCGCGCTGGCGATCCCGGTGTTCGGCCTGCAGACGGGCATGCCCTCGATCAAGGTCGTGCCGAAGGGCGACTCCTCGCGCATCGGCTACAACCTCGTCCAGCAGGCGTTCGGGCCGGGCGCGCCCGGGTCGCTCCAGATCGTCGTGCCCGCTGCCGACGCCGCACGGGCCGGCTCGGTGATCGCCGCCGACCCGGGGATCGCCCGGCAGCTGCCGGTGCAGCGCAGCGCCGACGGCGCGCTCGCCCTGCTCACCGCGGTGCCTGTGCAGGACCCATCGGCGAAGGCTGTCGGCAGCACCATCGACCGGCTGCGCGCGGCCCTGCCGCCGGGAGCCAGCGTCGGCGGCGCGACCGCCGAGAACCACGACCTCGAGCATGTGCTGGGCGGCAAGACCCCGCTCGTGATCGGTGTCGTCATGCTGCTCGGCTTCCTGCTGCTGCTGATCGCGCTGCAGGCCCCGCTGATCGCCGCCGTCGGCGTCGTCACGAACCTGCTGGCCGTCGGTGCTGCCTTCGGCGTCGCCCGGCTGATCTTCCAGGACGGCTACGGCGCCGGCTTCCTCGGCTTCGAGTCGCAGGGCTTCCTCGACGCCTGGGGCCCGGTGTTCTTCTTCGCGATGATCTTTGCGATCTCGATGGACTACACGGTGTTCCTGCTCTCCTCGGCGAAGGAGCACTGGGATCGCACCGGGGACGCCAGGGAGGCGATGGTCGGCGGGCTCGCCCACTCCGGCCGCGTCATCTTCGCAGCCGGCGGCGTCATGGTCGCGGTGTTCCTTACCTTCGCGCTCAGCGGGCCGCTGCCGCCGAAGGAGATGGGCGTGATCCTGGGCGTCGCCGTGCTGCTCGACGCGTTGCTCGTCCGGCTCATCCTCGTGCCGGTGGCGCTGCGCCTGCTTGGCCCTGCCGCCTGGGCGCTGCCGCGCTGGCTCGACCGCATCCTGCCCGACATCCGCTTCGGACACTCGTGAGGCTCACCGTAAACCCTTAGCTCCTCTTAGAGCTCGAATCAGAATGAGCGTTGAACCTCGGGGCTTTCGGAGCGAGCGGGTGGGTCGACTGGCTCGCAGGCCAGGCTGGCCGCCTGGACAAGAGC
>JANXXF010000358.1 GCA_025350775.1 Actinomycetes bacterium | reverse complement strand
GCAGGGCGACGCGGCCGTCGCCGAGGATGGCAGCGCCGAGATAGCCGCGCAGCCGGCCGAGCAGTGCGCCAAGGCTGCGCACGACGACTTCCTCTTCGCCGACGAGACGGTCGCAGACGAGCGCGACGCGCCGACCGGCGGCCGAGACGATGACGGCAGGCGGGCGGGTCGGCAGCGGCAGCAACGTCGGTGCGCCGAGAATCGCGGCGAGATCGTTGAGGGCGAGCGAGTGGCCGCGCAGGTCGAACATCGGCCGCCCCTCGAGCGAGAGGGTCTCGGTGACCGCGACGACCTCGGCGACGGCCGACAGCGGAAGCCCGTAGACGTGGCCGCCACGCTCGACGAGCAGCACCTCGAGCAGCGCGAGGGCAAGCGGCAGCAGGAGCGCCACCTCGGTGCCCTGGCCGGGCACGCTGCGCACCTCGAGGGTGCCACCGAAGCGCTCCACCTGCGCCTTCACCGCATCGAGGCCGACCCCGCGCCCGGCAAGGTCGCTGACCGTGGTTGCCGTCGAGAACCCGGCGCGCGAGAGCACCTCTGCCAGCGAGCCCTCCCGCTCGGCCCGCGCCAGCGCCTCGCGCGGCACGCCGCGCCCGTCGTCCGCGATGACGACCTCGACGAGCCGCCCGCGCTGCTCGGCCCGCAGCTCGATCCGGCCAATCCGCGGCTTGCGCGCGCGCTCGCGCTCGACAGGTGTTTCGATGCCGTGCGCGAGCGCGTTGCGCAGCACGTGAACCAGCATCTCGGAAAGGCTCTCGAGGATGACGCGGTCGAGCTCGGTGTCGGCACCGACGATCGACAGCTCGGCCTCCTTGCCGGCGGCCAGCGCCATATCGCGCACCGCGCGCGGGAACGGCCCGGTGATCGAGGCGAGCGGCAGCGTGCGCATGCCGATGGCAGCATCCTTCAGCTCGTCGAGCAGCCGGTCGCCGACGTCCAGCTCGTCGGCGACGCGCTCGTCATGCCGGGCTACCGGGTCGAGGGCGTGCTCGAGCCGGCGACGATGAGTGACGGTCTCGCCGACGAGATCGAGCAGCCGGTCGAGCTTGTCGGCGGGGACGCGGATCGTGCGGCGCGGCTCGGGCGGGAGCGGTGCAGCCGTCGTGGCGTCGGACGGCAGCTCCAACTCGCCGGCGAGCGCCTCCGTGTCCGCCGGCTCCCGGTGCACCAGTTCCGACCGACGGAGGGCTAGCTCGTCCAGCAGGTCGGCCTTCCCTTCGGGCTTGCCCTCAACGTAGGCGCGCAGCACGTCCACGGCGCGCAGCAGAGGCTCGATCACCTCCGTCGGGAGGATGCCGCTCTGGCGCGGCTCCTCGAGCACGTCCTCGACGGCGTGAGCGAGCTCGCGGATGTCATCGAGGCCGAGGATGCCGGCGGAGCCCTTCAGGGTGTGCGCATGCCGGAACAACAGGTCAATCGACTCTCGCTGGTGGGTGACGCCGCGCTCGCACGCGAGCAGCACGGCGACCATCGCGTCGAGCAGCTCATTCGCCTCGTCGCGGAAGATCGCGAGGAACTCCGGCTCGTTCTCAAGCATCGCCGGTCTCCAGGGCGTCGAAGACACCGCGCACGTTGACGACGCCGACGACGCGCCCGTCGGCGAGGGTCGACCCGTGCAGGAACGGGGACGTGGTCTCCTCGGTGGTCTGCGGCAGCGGGCCCACGTCCGTCACCTCGTCGATGGCGAGGCCCGCCCGACGGCCGGCGTCGACAGCCACGACGATCCGCTGCGGCGGGCCTTCCCGCACAATCCCGAAGATGGCCGCCAGGTCGAACACCGAGAGCACCTGCCCGTGGTGGCTGCGCACGCCGAGCGACGAGCCGCCCGCGCCCGGCATCGGAGCGAGCTCGCCGAGCCTGTCCACCTCCAACACGTTGGCGACCGGCAGCGCGTAGCGCTCGGCCCCGACCCTCACGTAGACGTGGACATCCGACTCGTTCAAGAGTGACGCCTGGCCCGCCCGCCCCCGTTCTCACGGGCGACTCCGAGCCCCGCGAGCGTGCGCTCAAGCTCGATCACGAGGTCTTCGACGCGCTCCGACGTGGCGGCGCGCTGTGCAAGCTCGGCGGCCAGGTTGTCGGCCGCCTCGCGGATCTGAACCATTGCGGTCGCGACCTGGTCGGCGGCCGACTTCTGCTGCTGCGTCGCGAGAATCGACTCCTCGAGCATGTGCTCGGTATCGGCCATCAGCTCGCTCACCTCGCGGGCCTGCCTGGTGCCGGCCTCGGTCGCCATGATGGTGGCGTTCGTCTCGTCCTGGACCGCGGTGATGATGTCGCGGATCTGGTCGCTCGAGCGGATGGAGCGCTCGGCGAGCTTGCGCACCTCGCTCGCGACGACCGCAAATCCCCGACCGGCTTCGCCGGCACGGGCGGCTTCGATCGCGGCGTTGAGCGCCAGCAAATTTGTTTGCTCGGCGATCTCGTTGATCAGCTGGAGGATCTCGCCGATCTTCTGGCTGCGTTCGCCCAGCGTCAGCGAGCGCTCCGCGATCGCCTCGACCTTGTGTTGCACGTCCACCATCGTCTCCGCGGTCTGATGCGCAGCGGCACTGACGTGGCGGGCGGTGTCGGCGATCGCCGTCGCTGTCACGGCCAGCTCCTCGATCGTCGCCGAGGTCTGCGCGACCGCCGACGACTGCTCGCTCGTGGCGGCCGCGGCCTGGCGTGCGGCGGCACGCAGGTCGAACGTCGCCTCCGAGAGCACGCCGGCGGTGGCGCGGATCCGGTCGAGCAGCCGCGCGACGAGCCGGACGACGTAGAAGCCGACGAGGATCGACAGCACGATCCCGAGCACCGAGGCGATGATGCCGGCCAGGAACGCGGCGCGGAACGACGCCTTCGCCGCCTTCTGCTCGACGGTGGCGCGCTCGTTCGCGTGCGCGGCCAACTGGGTGATCGGGTCGACGAGGTTCTGGACGGTCGCCTGGTACTTCTTGAACTGCTCGGCGATGCGCTCGGTGCCGACGGCGGGCCGCAGGTCGGTGTTGAACCGCTCGACGAGCGCCTGGTTGGCGAGGCGGGCGCAATCGATCAGGTCGGTCTCGGCGCTGTCCTCGACCGGGTAGCTGCGCAGCAGCGTGTCGAGGTCGCCGTGGATCGAGAGCACGGTGGTGAGCGCATTCGTGTCCTCGGTGAACGAGTAGTCGGCGATCGCGCTCGACTCGCGCCAGAGCTCGGCGACCGCCTGCCGGTTCCGCTCGGACTTCTCGCGCTTCATCAGCGCGGCGTTGTAGTGATCGCCGGCGACTGCGGCACGCCACAGCGTCACGCCGACGGCGATGGCGAAGAGCGCCACGATGACGCCGAGCGCGAGCGCAATACGACGCGTCGGGCCTTCGAGGTGGAATTTGAACACGTCCAGCCGCAATTCGGACGATCTCCCTCCATTCCTGCCCGGGGTTGCGCCACACACGGTAGCGTCGCGGGCGGCTGCAGGCCGATCGGCCGGCGAGCGGCGCCGATCAGGCGGCGCTGACGATGGTCAGACCCGGGTGCCCACCACCCACGGCGACCTCGAGAGGCTCGCGACGGGCGCCGGCCGGATCGCGCAGAAGGCGCACGAACGGGCGGTGCAGCGCAGCGGGTGCGACCTCCGTGACGACGCCTGCCGAGCCGTCGGAGAGCGTCACCTCGGTACCGGGCGGGAAGGGCGCGACGATGGTCAGGAAGACCTCGACGACCTCCGGGTCGAAGAGCGTGCCCGAGGCCCGCGCGATCGCCTCGACGGCAGCGTGGGACGGCTCCGGCGCGTGGCCCGCGCGCGCGCTGGTCAGGGCGTCGTAGGTGTCAGCGACGGCGGCGATCCGGGCGAACTGGGGGATCTGCTCGCCGGCGAGACCCTGCGGCCCGGTGCCGTCCCAGTGCTCGTGGTGGTGGCGGACGGTGGCCGAGGCGTGCGCGCTCACCAGCGACCACGGGAGGGCGTCGTGCCCGGTCTGCGTGTGCGCGTGCAGCACCTCCCAGGGGTCTTCCTCGAGCGATCCGTCGACGAGCCGCATGCCGTCGGACGCTCCGGTCACGCCGAGGTCGTGGAGGATCAGGCCGAGGGAGAGCCGGCGCAGCGAGTCGTCGAGGCCCAGCGTGGTGCGGACTCCGCCCGCCGCGGCGCGGCCGTTCTCCGCGAACAGCTTGCGAGCGATCAGGAGCCCGAGCACCGTGACATCGATCGGGTGCTGGACCGGGTAGCCGTCAGGCCCGAACCCGTCGTCGAAGCTGATCACGTCGTCGCGCGACTCGAGCACCTCGTGGGCGACGAGCGATGCGACTTCGGAGGCCGTCGCGACGGCGTCGTAGGAAAAGCGCTCGCCCCGGGCAAGCAGGTTCTGCGTCAGCTCGAGCAGGGGCACGAGCCGCGTTGCCGCATCCAGGCGCCGGCTCTCCGAGAGGGGCGACGTCACGTTGATGCCGTCGCTCTCGGCGTCGGAGACGAGCACCCGGGTGATGCCTGCGTCAACGAGCGCCCGGCGATAGCGGGACTCGAGCACGACGCCGGCCCGCAGCAGCGGCACGGTGCCGCCACGTCCGCCGAACACGTCCTTGCCCA
>JANXXF010000340.1 GCA_025350775.1 Actinomycetes bacterium | reverse complement strand
TTGATGGTGTGCTCGAGGCGGTTCTGGATGGAGCCGAAGGTGCCCCGCGCGCTCGAGATGTTGACGATCGCCGTGTCGATGTTCGATAGGTTGATCGTGCCCGAGAAGGCGAACAGGCCGCTGTCGACCTTGTAGCTGCCGCCCGCGCCGAACAGGCTGACGGACGTGACGCTGATCGTCTGGTTGTCCTCGGCACCGACCTGGAAGGTGATGCTGGACGAGCCGGTGAGCAGCGCGATCCCGTTGAACTTCGTGTCGGCGCCGATCCGGTTGATCTCGGCACAGAGCTGGCCGACCTCGTCCGTGATCGCCGTCTTGTCGGAGCTCGACAGCGTGCCGTTGTTGTACTGGACGGCGAGGTCGCGCAGCCGGTTGAGCATCGAGTGCACCTCGGTCATCGCACCTTCTGCCGTCTGCACGAGCGAGATCGCATCCTGCGCATTGCGCCCTGCCTGGTTGAGGCCGGACACCTGAGCGCGGAGCTTCTGACTGATCGCGAGCCCGGCGGCGTCGTCCGACGCCCGGTTGATGCGATAGCCCGACGAGAGCTTCTCCATAGCCTTGGCCTGCAGTGACGACGTGTTCGTCAGCTGCCGGTGGGCATTGAATGCCTCGATGTTGTTCTGAATCCTGAGGGACACAGCTCTTCCTCCTTGAAGAACGTGGCGGTCGTCCCACGGTCACTCCCTGTGACCGTCGTCGGCGCGGCATCCATGCCTTGCCTACAGTGCAGTGATCGGCGGTGGCGACCCGGACTTTAAGGCCAGGAGATCAGGCCAGGACGTCGACGTGCGGCAGGCCGTCGTCCGGGCAGTCCTCGGTGGCGTCCTCACGGTCGCCGTGGTCGTCGCGACCCTTGCCGCGCTCGTGCTCCTGGTCGCGCTCGAGCCGGCGGGTGCGTGCGGCGGCGCCGACCGACGGGGCGGAGTCGACCAGCGGTCTGACGATGGGCCCGACTCGGTCCATGGCGAGCTACCGCCTCAGGAGCGGCCGGCGGGCAGCTGCCGACGGCGGGCAAGCGCGCGCTCAACGGCCGCGACCGTTTGCGCCTTCAGGATCCGGCGCGCTGCGACGACCGCCGCGAACCAGGTGACATGGAGACCGATGATGCCCGCGACCAGGGCACGGACCAGCGCGTCGCTCAGCGTGGCGCCCTGGCTCGTCGAGCCGAAGGCGACGATGCCGAAGGCGACGATGCCGCCCCAGGCCTTGGCCCGCCGTACCCGGACAGCGACCGCCGGATAGTCGTGCAGCGAGATCAGGCGGGGCGCACCTGCGCTGCCGGCCGGGGAAGCCGGCGCGCCCCGGGCGTCCTGCTGCTCCTGCTTCTTGCTCATGCAGCCCTACCGGCGATCGCGCGCAGCCGCTCGAACACAAGCCGGACGATCTTCTCCTGAGCACGCTTCTCGATCTGATCGAATTGCAGGCAGTAGACGTCCGGGAGCGGCCGCCGCGTGATCGTGGCGAGAATCTCGGTGACGGTCTCGTCGGGGAGGGTGAGCTCCACCCGCAACCGGGCGCCGATCGCGCCCTCATAGTGGCGGAGCCGGACACGCATGCCGCCACCTGACAGGTCGAATGTGGCGCCGCTGAGGGTCGCCGGCTCGACACCCGCGCTGTGCTCGCTGAGCGGCGTCGCCACGATCGTGAGGTTGGCCGAGGCCCGGACATAGTTGCGTCGCTGGTGGATCTCGGGCTCGCCGTCGATGACGATCATCAGTGCCGGCACCGGAATGCGCACGAGCTCGGAGACGACGCCGCGGACGCGCACCACCCCGCGGTCGGAGATCCAGTCGAGGTAGACGACCGCGCCGCGCGGCAGCGGTCGCTCGGAGCGACCGTCGGACGGCATCGCGATGGTCAGGCTGCCGTCACTTTTGTCCTCGATGCGAGACCGCAGCTCGATCTCCCACTCGACGACGTAGACGCCGATCGACTGATTGATGTTGGGAAGGGCGATCACGGGAGCACCATGCCTGCCAGAACGACGGGGTCTGCCGGTGCGAGGCCGAAGTCTGCCTCGCCACCGCTTGCAAGGTAGGAGATCGGCAGGCGCGACGAAATGCTGAGGGCGATCTGCGCGCCGAGCGCCGGAGCCTCGTCGAGGCGCGTGATCAGGATGCGGTCGACGCCGATGCGTCCGGCGAGCGCCGCAAGCAGCGCCTGCGACGGCTGCACGTCCGCGGAGGCCGGTACGAGGAAGTGCGTCTCGTCGGGCCGCAGCGCCGCGAGCAGCCGTTCCAGGCGGTCGATGCTCTCGGCGTCGTCGGCATCGGCGCCGGGCGTGTCCACGACGATCACATCGCGGGCGTCGACGCGACCGACCGCGAGCGCGACCTGCGACGGCGCGTCGGCGATCTGGAAGTCGACGCCGATGCCCTCCGTGAGCAGGCCGAGCTGGATCGCGCTGCGGGGCGACTCCAGGCTGACCACGCCCACCGAGAGGCCCCCGCCCACGGCGAACGCGTGGCAGAGCTTCGCCGCGGTCAACGACTTGCCGCTGCCATAGGTGCCCACGAGGGCGATCGTGCGGCGCTTGCCGCGCCAGCCGCTCTTGGTCTTGATCCGCCTGGCCAGCACCGCCCGCACCTGTGCTCTCACCGGCAAGTCGTTCGCGAACGGGCGAACCTCGCGGGAGACGTCCTTGTGGATCGCCAGCACCAGGCTCTCGGGGAGCCCGGCCTCGGACAGAGCTTCCGACACTGCGACGATCTCGGTCGAGCTGCGCTGCGCCGGGAGCCGGCCGGACTCGACCGCCGGGGCGGACGTGAGCGCGGCGGCGAGAGCCCGGGGGACCGCCGGGGCTGTGACTGAGTGGAGCGCGGTAGTGGGGGCGGCTGCACGGTGGCGCTGCGCAATGCCGGCCTTCATCGCCCGGATCTCCTGCTTTGCCCACTCCCGCGCCTGCTCTTGCTCCCGCGCCTGCTCCTGGTCCTGGTCCTGCTCGGAGCGGGTGTCCGGAGCGAGGGCGAGCGGCTGAAACTCCGAGAGGTCGAGCTTCGAGAGGTCGAACTCGTCCCACGGCTCGGGGTGGCGCAGCGTCGACGAGGAGGTGGCGGCGCTCACCGCTGCCGCTGCCGCTGTCAGGTGATCGGCGAACGGCAGCGCCTGCGCGAACATCGCATCGATGATCGGGCTGCCGGTGTCACGGGCGGCGAACGCAGGCTCGGGCACGGGCATGGCGAGGGACGTATGCCCGACAGGCGGGTGGCCGACGAGCGTGTCGCCACAGTCGTAGGCATCGACGACCGCGCGACGCGGCAGCGCCGGCGTGGGCGTGAACTGCTGCGGCTGCGGCAGCTCCACCTCGACCTCGACACAGCGCTTGCCGAAGAAGCCGCCGAGACCGCCGACGACACCTTCGCGCTGCTTCGTGATCACGGCCTCGGGGCCGAGCTCGGAGACGATCTGTGGCAGCAGCTCCTCGAGCGAGCCGCCACGGTAGGTACGAGTCTCTCCGGAGCGCGTCTGTTGCATGTTAGACAGTCACCATCCCTGTGGTCTCGACGCGGACACCGGTGACGATCT
Source organism: Actinomycetes bacterium (assembly GCA_025350775.1). Taxonomy (GTDB): domain Bacteria; phylum Actinomycetota; class Thermoleophilia; order Gaiellales; family Gaiellaceae; genus CANFDS01. The sequence goes on along the minus strand of JANXXF010000340.1, from coordinate 7,006 downwards.
CGTTGTACGAGATGACCGGCAACTGGGGGAACGCATGCTCGAGCAGGCGCCGCAGATGCCGGCGGACCCGGCTCGAGCAGATCAGGACGGGACGCAGCCCGGAGGCGGTCGCCCTGTCCACGTGACCGGCCAGAGCCTGCACCAGCGCCTGGGCGCGGGTCGGGTCCATGGCCAGGAACTCGCCCTCGGAGGTGAGGGAGAGAGCTTCGGCAACCTCCTGCTCGAGCAGCGGGTCGAGCGAGATCGCGCGCAGGGTGCTCGACTCGTCGAGGAAGCCGGAGGTGATGGTGCGGCCCAGCGCCTGCCGCGCATATTCGGCCAGCAGCAGCGGATCGCGGGTGACCGAGGCGCGGTCACCGATGGTCTCGAGGATCGTGCCGAGGTCGCGGATCGGGACGTTCTCGCGCAGGAGCTGCTGGAGGACGCGCTGTACTTCGCCGAGTCCGAGCCGGTCGGGGATGATCTCCTCGACCACAGCGGCGTTCTGCTCTCTGAGCGTGTCGATCAGCTTCTTCGTCTCCTGGCGCGTCAGCAGCTCGTCGACGTGGCGGCGGATCGTCTCGGTGAGATGCGTGACGATCACCGACTCGCTGTCGACGACCGTGTAGCCGAGCGCCTCGGCCTCGGCGCGGGCGCCGTCCTCGATCCACACGGCCGGCAGGCCGAACGCGGGCTCGGTGGTGGGGATGCCGGCGATGTCGAGCACGGCGCCACCCGGGTTGATGGCCAGGCGGTGGCCCGGGATGATGCGGCCGCGCGCGACCTCGGAGCCGCGCACGCGCACCGAGTAGTCGTGCGACTGGAGCGCCGCGTCGTCGTGGATGCGGACGGGCTGGATGACGATGCCGAGGTCGGTGGCGAGCTGGCGGCGCACCACCCCGACGCGTGCCAGCAGCGCGCCGCCGGACTGCGTGTCGACGAGCGGGACGAGCCCGAAGCCGATCGCCAGCTCGAGCGGGTCGACGCCGAGGGCACCGACGGCGGCGTCGCCGGGTGCCGGCAGCGCAGCCTGCGTGTCGAGCGCGGCCTGCGCCTTCGTCTGCAGCGCCCGGTCGGCCGCCTGCCCCTTGAGCGTGCGCCCGATCAGGAAGACGATGCCGCCGACGATGAAGAATGGCAACTTGGGCAGGCCCGGAACGAGGCCCATCACCACGATCAGGCCGCCCGCCATCATCGGCGCGCGCGGCTGCGCGATGAGCTGCCCGACGATGTCCTTGCCCAGGTCGGAGTCGCTGGCGGAGCGAGTCACGAGGATGCCGGTGGCCGTCGAGATCAGCAGTGCGGGCAGCTGCGCAGCAAGGCCGTCGCCGACGGTGAGGATCGAGAAGTGGCTGATCGCGTCGCCGAACGACATGCCCTGCTGGAGCACGCCAATCGCGATGCCGGCGAGCAGGTTGATCGCGACAATGACGAGGCCGGCGACAGCATCGCCCTTGACGAACTTCGAGGCGCCGTCCATCGCCCCGTAGAAGTCCGCCTCGCGCGAGACATCCTTGCGGCGGGCGCGCGCGTCGTCCTCGCTGATCAGGCCGGCGTTGAGGTCGGCGTCGATCGCCATCTGCTTGCCCGGCATGGCGTCGAGGGTGAAGCGCGCAGCGACCTCGGCGACGCGCCCGGCGCCGTTGGTGATCACGACGAACTGGATGATCACGAGGATCATGAAGATGACGAGGCCCACGATCAGGTTGCCGCCGACGACGAACTTGCCGAACGAGTGGATGACCCCGCCCGCGTCGCCGTGGAGCAGGATCAGGCGCGTCACGCTGATGTTGATCGCAAGCCGGAAGAGCGTGGTGAGCAGCAGCAGCGAGGGGAACGCCGCCATGTCGAGTGCGCGCGGCACGTACATCGTCCCGATCAGGATTACCAGCGCGCCTGCCAGGTTGACCGACACGAACAGGTCGATCAGGAACGACGGCAGCGGGACGATCAGCATCAGCACGACCGTCACCACGGCGACGGCCGCAGCGAGGTCGCTGTGCTTCACGAGGCGGTCGACGAACGTCTTCACCGCGCCACCGCCCGGCCCGGGCCGTCGGCGAGGTCACGGGTCCGCGCGGCAACGGAGCCGTCGCACTGCAGCGGCCGGGGCAGAGGGTGGGGCGCGGGGACGAAGACCACCTCAGGGGGGTTATCGGCGCTAGACGCGTCGGGCTTGAGGTCCGGCCGCCGCGAGCTCCTGGCGGCGAGGGGCAGCGGTGCGCCGACCGGCTGTCCGGTAGACGAAGGCGAGCACCTCGGCGACCGACGCGAAGAGCTCCTCGGGGATCGTGTGGCCGATCTCCACCTCGCGGTACAGCGCCCGCGCGAGCGGCGGGTTGGCGAGCACCGGGACGCCGTGCTCCTCGGCGACCTTGCGGATGGCGGCGGCGATCAGATCCTGCCCCTTGGCGACGACCTGCGGTGCCGGCGCCTTGCCGTCGTAGCGCAACGCCACGGCGAAGTGGGTCGGGTTGACCACGACGACGTCGGCCAGCGGCACGTCGGTGAGCATCCGCCGGCGCGACAGCTCGTGCCGCTTCTTGGCCTGGGCCTTCTTCAGCTCCGGCGGTGAGTCGCTCTCTTTCGCCTCCTTCTTCAGCTCGTCGCGGCTCATCTTCAGCGACTTCTCGTGCTTGCGCTTCTGCCAGAGCCAGTCGCCGGCCGCGATCGCGAAGAACGCGCCGATCACCTTCTCGGCGATCGCCAGGGACATGCCGGAGATCGTCGGCAGCAGGTCGGCGGGGGCGAGGCCGACGAAGCTCGCGAGCTGCGGCACCATCGGCCACAGCGCCAGGAAGCCGACGCCGCCGACGGCAAGCGTCTTGAGGATCGCCTTCAGCGCCTCGATCACCGCGTCCTTGCCGAAGACGCGCTTGAACCCGGCGGCCGGGTTGATCTTCTTGAAGTTCGGCTTGGCCGCCTTCGGGGTCACCTTGAAGCGCACCTGCAGCACGTTGGCGAGGATCCCGGCAACGACGCAGGCGATGACCACCGGCGCCGTCGCGCTCACGAACGCGCTGCCCGTCGCGCGAAACAGCCCGCCGATGCCGGTGTTGCTGACGAGCGCGGGGTCGCCGGCGCGGGTCAGCCCGCCCGACACGACCGCCTGGAGCTTGTGGAACGTGCTGGGGCCCGTGATGGCCAGAGCGCCCACGCCGGCGGCCAGCACGACGGCGCTGTTGAGCTCCTGCGACTTCGCGACCTGGCCCTTCTTGCGGGCCTCCTGTCGTCGTCTCGGTGTGGGCTTCTCGGTCTTGTCGTCGGCCATGCTCACCCCCCGCCGAGGATGCTGAGCGCGGCGAACACCGCGCCGGACAGGTCGTCGCGGACGTGCACCGCGATGAACGGCAGCGATGTCGAGATGACGCCGAAGCCGAGCAGGATCTTGGCGGGGATCCCGATCTGGAAGACGTTCATCTGCGGCACGGCCTTCGCGACGAGCGCGAATGCGGCGTCGGTGACGAGGAGTGCTATCACAACGGGCGCGGCGAGCATCAGCCCGATCAGGAAGATCTTGCCGATGCCTACAGTCGCAGCCCCGGCCAGCGCGTTGAGGGCGGGGAAGTGGTCGATAGGCACGATCTCGTAGCTCCTGGACAGCCCCATGATCATCATCTGGTCGCCGCCCGTCGTGACGAAAACCATCGCTGTGAACAGCGAGTAGAGCTGGCCGATCGGCGCGTTCTGGATGTTTGTGATCGGGTCGATGAGGGCGGCGTACGAGAAGCCGAAGAGGGTGTCCATGAGCGCCGCGCCGGCCTGGGCGGCCGTGCCGATCGCGGCGATCACGAAGGCGAACGCGAGCCCGACGCCGATCTCCTTGACGATCAGAAACACGAGGTCGACCGGCTCCGTCGAGACGGTGTGCCCCTTGAGCGCGAGCGGCGCCAGCGCCACGGTGATCGCCGCCGCCGCGATCAGCCGAGCCCGCCCCGGGATCATCCGTGACGAGAAGACCGGCGCGAGCAGGAACAACGGCCCGATCCGGCACAGGACGAGCACGTAGGCGGCAACGGTGCCGCCCGGGATCTGCGGGAGCTGGACGTCCACGCGGGGTCGGCTAGCCAGCGATCGCCGGGATGCTCATGTAGAGGTCGCGGGTGTAGCTGACCATCTGGTCGAGCATCCACGGGCCACCGAGGGCGATCACGGCGCCCGTGACGAGGATCTTCGGGATGAACGCGAGCGACTGCTCCTGGATCGAGGTGACCGCCTGGAACACCGAGACGACGAGGCCGACGATGAGGCCGGCGACAAGGAACGGGCCCGAGATCTTGAGGGCCATCAGCATCGCCTGCGACGTCAGGTGGATCGCGGTGTCGGAATTCACTGTGCGCCTCCGCTGCTCAGGGGTGAAAGGAGTTGACGATCCCCTCGACCACCAGGTGCCAGCCGTCGACCAGCACGAAGAGGAGGATCTTGAACGGCAGCGAGATCAGCACAGGGGGCAGCATCATCATCCCCATAGACATGAGGGTCGACGAGACGACCATGTCGATGATCAGGAACGGGATGAAGATCAGGAAGCCGATCTGGAAGGCCGTCTTCAGCTCGGAGAGGATGAACGAGGGGATCAGCACCTGGATCGGGATGTCGGCGCGCGTCTCGGGCCGCTTCATCTTCGCGAGCTTCACGAAGAGGGCCAGGTCGGAGTCGTGCACCTGCTTGAACATGAAGGCGCGCAGCGGCTCCTGCGCGCGCTGGATCGCCTCGGTCTGGCTGATCTGATTGTGCCGCCACGGCTTGATCGCGACGTCGTTGACCTTCGACAGCGTCGGCGACGTGACGAAGAGCGTGAGGAACATCGAGATGCCGACGAGCACCTGGTTCGGCGGCATCGTGGGCGTGCCGAGCGCGTTGCGCACGAACCCCATGACGATGAGAATCCGTGTGAAGCCGGTGACCGACAGCAGCAGCCCCGGCAGCAGCGTGATCAGCGTCAGCAGGACGAGGATGTTGAGCGGCGTCGAGGCGCCGTTGGAGAGCTGGTGCCCGAGATCCGCCGTGGCAGGTCCGTTCAACCCGAGCGGCAGATCGCTGATCAACGAGTCGTCCGCTTGCGGAGCTCATCCATGAGCCGGACGAGGGGCGGGGTACCGGCGGTGCCGCGGGAGGTGAGCGCACGGAGCGACCCGGCCGACTCGAGCTGCTGCTCGAGCTGGCGGGTCTCCTCGCTGGTGTAGGCGCGCAGCTGCGTGACGGCCTGCTCGGCTGCGCCGACCAGCACGAACTCGCTGCCCACGCGCACGAGGTGGAGGCTGCGGTTGGGTCCGAGCGCGGCGGTGGCGACGACGTCGATGCCGGCCCCGGCCTCGCCCGCAGTAGCGGTCTTCTTCGACCTGTTGTAGGTCTTGAGGAGCCAGTAGATCCCGTAGATCACCGCGAGCACGATGAAGAGGCCGACGATCATGCGGATGAAGGCGCCGCCGCTGCCGCTGCTGTGGGCGCTCTTGGCCGCGGTGCCGGCGCCGTTCCTGACCGCATCCGAGAGCGGCGTCGTGTCGGGCGCGACCGCCGGTGGAGCAGCCGCCAGGGCAGCCGCCAGCGCCTCACCGGGGGCGAGGAGGAGAAGCAGCAGAGGAACGGCCAGGGCCATCGCTCTGCCGCTCCAGCGGGGGGGACGACCCGGCAGCACGACGCCCGGGATCATCGGCGGCGCCCCCGGGGAATTGAGCGCCCCGCAGCTCCGCCGGTCATTCCTGCCGGCCGAGCGAATGTCCCCTGAATGGGTGATTGGGACCCGCGCCGCCACACGCCGATACAGGCCATGTCTCCTGAGTGTCCCCTAGGTTTTGCGGAGGTCCCCGTGTCTTCTCTTTCCGACCTGAGCACCACCACTCACCGCCCCCGTCCGGCCGAGGCCGAGGCGATGTGGCGTGCCTGGACCGAGCGCGGCGACGGCGCCGCCCGCGACCGCCTGATCCTCTCCTACGCACCGATGGTGCGCTACCTCGCCTCCCGCAAGGTGCGCGAGCTGCCGGCGCACTTCGAGCTCGAGGACCTCGTGTCGTGCGGGCTGCTGGCACTGGTGCAGGCGGTCGACCGCTTCGACCCGATCAAGGGCGCGACGTTCGAGCAGTACGCGTGGACGAGGGTGTCGGGCGCGATCGTCGACGAGCTGCGCCGCCACGACTGGGCGTCGCGCTCGTCGCGCCGGCTCGGCCGCGAGATCGAGAAGGTGCGCGACACGTTCCTCGTGCGCGAGGGCCGCCAGCCAACCGAGCAGGAGCTGGCCGGCGCGCTCAAGATCGAGGTGCGCGAGCTACGCGACCGGCTCCAGGAGCTCGACCGGGCCGACCTGGTGTCGCTCAACGCGCCGGCCGCCGGCAGCGAGGACGCGAGCCTCGAGGTGGGCGACACGCTGGAGTCGTCGTCGCTGGGCGTCGACCCGGAGCTGGCCGCCCTGCTCGCCGAGCGCTCCTCGGTGCTGCGCGAGGCGATCGGCACGCTCAGCGGACGCGAGCGCGAGATCCTCACGTTGCTGCATGTGCATCACCTGAAGGGCGCCGAGATCGGCGAGCTGATGGGCTTCAGCGAGAGCCGTGTCAGCCAGATCCTGGCCGGCATCCGTACGAAGCTGAAGACGCAGCTCTCGCGCTACGAGGTCGAGACGGCAGCGTAGCCGGAGCCGTCGTCGCGGCGGCCTGGCCCGCGCGACACACACGCTGGAGACATGAAGGTGCGAGGGGCCCGGGAGACCGGGCCCCTCGCGTTGAGCGGCTGTCTACGCCACCAACCAGTAGTAGTCGGCGGGGCTCCCGACCTGCCCGGCGAAGTTGATCGCCCGCACGAAGAGGAAGTGCGCCCCCGTCGCCAGGCCGTGGTAGGTGCGCGGCCCACTGCACGCCACGAACGTCGCGGAGTCGAACGCGCACTCGTAACGGACGCCACTCTGGTCGGCGTTCCAGGCGAAGGCGGCGTCGTGCCCGGACGCGGAAGTCTGCGTAAGCGTCACGATCGGCGCGCCCGGCCCCACGATCGCCCAGCTGAAACAGTCGGGGGTCGCCTCGGGTGTGCCGTTGAC
>JANXXF010000336.1 GCA_025350775.1 Actinomycetes bacterium | reverse complement strand
CGGCAACACCATCGTGCCGGTCGACAAGGCCAAGACCGAGGCTGCCATCAAGCAGCTCGTCGAGTCGGGCGTCGAGACGCTGACGATCGCGTTCATCAACTCGTACATCTCGTCGACGCACGAGGAGCAGGTGGCCGAGATCGTCGAGCGGCTGTACCCGGGCTTCCCGGTGACGCTCAGCTCGCACGTGCTCCCCGAGTTCCGCGAGTACGAGCGGACGCTGACGGCATGCATGAACTCTTACGTGCGGCCGAAGGTGCAGGGCTACGTCTCGCACCTGTCGAGCGAGCTGAAGGCGCTCGGCGCAACGTGCGAGGTCAACATCCTGCGCTCCGACGCCGGCCTGATGACCGCGCGCGAGGCGGGCCGCAACCCGATCTACGGCGTCCTCTCCGGCCCGTCCGGCGGCGTCGCAGGCGCGCTCTTCGTCTCGACCCGAGCGGGCTTTCCGAACATCCTCACGTTCGACATGGGCGGCACCTCGACCGACGTGGCGCTCTGCCAGGACGGCCAGCCGACGATCGGCCGCGAGACCTCGATCAGCCACTTCCGCCTCCGCGTGCCGTCGGTCGACGTGCACACGGTCGGTGCGGGCGGCGGCTCGATCGCCCACGTCCCCGAGCTGACCAAGGCGCTGCGTGTCGGCCCCCAGTCGGCCGGCGCCGTGCCAGGCCCGGCAGCCTACGGCCGCGGCGGCACTGCCCCGACGGTGACCGACGCCAACGTCGTCGTCGGCCATCTGCCAGCGAGCCTGATCGGCGGCGAGATGACGCTCGACGTCGCGGGGGCGCACGCCGCCGTCAAGTCGATCGACGACGCCATGGGCCTCGGCTCCACCGAGAACGCGGCCGAGGGCATGCTCGCCATCGTCAACGAGAACATGGCAGGGGCGCTCCGCGTCGTGTCGGTGCAGCGTGGTCACGACCCGCGCGACTTCGCGCTCGTCGCCTACGGCGGCGCCGGCCCGCTCCACGCGAACGCCGTCGCCGAGATCATCGGCTCGTTCCCGGTGCTCATCCCGCCGGCGCCGGGCCTGCTCTGCGCGCTCGGCGACCTCGTTGCCGACTTCCGCGACGAGTTCGCACGCACGTACATCCGCGTGATCGAGGAGGCCGATCCGGTCGAAGTCGCACGCATCCTCGAGGAGCTCGGCGGCCGGGCCAAGAAGTGGCTCGACGACGAGAGCATCCCGCAGGAGGCCGGCCGCGTCACGTTCAATGCCGACATGCGCTACCGGGGCCAGGGCTACGAGATCCCGGTTGCGGTCGACCCGGCCGATGTCCGGGCGAACGGCCTCGGCGGCCTCGACGAGCGGTTCAACCAGCTCCACGAGCAGCTCTACGGCTTCCGCATGCCGAACACCCGGGCCGAGATCGTCAATCTCCGCTCGGTCGGCTTCGGCTCCGTCGAGAAGCCCGAGCTGCCGGAGGGCACCGTCGGCGGCAAGGACGCCTCCGCGGCGATCGCCTCGGATCACACGATCATCCACAAGGGCCAGAAGATCGCGGCCAAGATCTACGACCGGTCGAAGCTCCAGCCCGGCAACGAGGTCGACGGCCCGGCGATCGTCACCGAGTTCGACTCGACCACCGTCATCCTCCCCGGCTACCGGGGCACGGTGGACAAGCACTTCAACATCCTGATCAACAGGGCCTGAGAGGAGGATCGACATGGCAATCACTGCTGACAAGCCACGTATCGCCGAGATCCCGACCGGCGTGAAGGTCGATCCGGTCACGCTCGACATCATCGAGGGCGCGCTCAAGAGCGCCCGCTACGAGATGGACGCCGTGCTCTTCCGGTCGGCCATGAGCCCGGTCATCCGGGAGCAGCACGACGAGTTCCCGATGATCACCGACCCGCGCGGCCGTATGGTCGTGGGGCAGTTCGGTGCGTACATCACCGAGATGATGGAGGACTGGGACCGGGGCATCTACCCGGGCGACGTGATCCTCACGTCCGACCCGTTCAAGTGCTCCGGCTCGATCTCGCACACGAACGACTGGCTCGTGCTCGTGCCGATCTTCTTCAAGGACGAGCTGATCGGCTGGGCGTCGCAGTTCGGCCATCAGATGGACTGCGGCGGCCCGCTCCCGGGCTCGCTCCCGACCGGCGCCAAGACGATCTTCGAAGAGGGCCTGATCATCCCGCCGATCAAGGTCGTCGAGCGCGGCGAGATCCAGCACGACGTACTCAACCTGATCCTCAACAACATGCGGATCCCGGAGATGAACCGGGCCGACCTGTTCGCGATCGTCGCCGGCTGCCGTGCCGGCGAGAAGCGGGTCATCGGGCTGTGCGAGCGGTTCGGCCAGGAGACGTACCTCGCCGCGCTGCAGCAGCTGCTCGACCGCACCTACGAGGCGATGAAGACGCTGATCCAGTTCGCGATCCCCGTCGAGAAGCAGTACTTCGAGGACTACATCGACGACGACGGCCTCGGCAACGGGCCGTTCAAGATGAAGCTGACCATCTGGCGCGAAGGTGACCACGCCTTCTTCGACTGGACGGGCACGGATCCGCAGGCACTCGGACCGATCAACTTCTACCTCTCCGAGGGCATGTTCAAGATGTTCATCGGGATCTACCTGATCATGGTCAACGACCCGCAGATCCTCTTCAACGACGGCTTCTACCCGCTGCTGCATATCGTGCTGCCGGAAGGCTGCATGCTGCGGCCGCGCTTCCCCTCGGCCCTCGGCTGCCGCACGCATGCCCTTGCGCGTCTGTTTGACGTGCTCGGCGGCGCGCTGCTCAAGCAGGCCCCAGAGCTCAACGCCGCGTCGGGCTACGGCACCTCGCCGTACATGCTCTACTCGGGCTGGGACAACAAGGGGGAGTTCTTCTACTCGATGGAGATCCTCTACGGCGGCATCCCCGGGCGCCCGATCGGCGACGGCATGGACGGCCACTCCTGGTGGCCGCTGTTCGAGAACATCCCGACCGAGTACCTCGAGGCCTACTACCCGCTGCGGATCGACGCCTACTCCACCATCGAGGACACGGGTGGCGCGGGCTACAACCGCGGCGGCAACGGCGTCGAGAAGCGCTATGTCTATCTCGAGCAGGGCGAAGTCTCGATCCACGACGATCGCTGGCTAACGCGCCCCTGGGGCGTGCTCGGCGGCCAGCCGGGCGGCCGCTCCGAGAAGCTGCTGGTACGCACCGACGGGACGTCGGAGCGCCTGCCCTCCAAGTGCGACAACGTGCATGTGGAGCCGGGCGACATGCTCGTCTTCCGCACGGCGGGCGGCGGCGGCTGGAAGGACCGGCTCGACCGCGAGACCGAGCGGGTCGTCCGCGACGTCTCGTTCGGCCTGGTGTCGCGCGAGAAGGCGACGACCGGCTACGGCGTCGTGTTCAAGGGCGACACGCTCGAGGTCGACGAGGCCGCGACGGCGAAGGAGCGGGACCGGCAGCGCACGGAGCGTGGCCCGGTCGAGAACTTCGACTACGGCCCCCCGCTGGAGGAGCTGCTGGCGAACTGCCTGGCCGAGACCGGCATGCAGCCGCCGAAGCTGGCGACGCCGCTGCGCTGGTCGCCGCTACAGGACGGTGCCGAGGCTCTGGCGCTCGTCCGGGTCAAGGACAACCTGCCGGCGCCGACCAAGTAGGCGGCCCGCGGGGAAGCGATCGCGAAGTGTGAGAGGCTCCTGGCTCCGGCCGGGGGCCTCTCGGCTTTCAACGAGGCACTGGGGGTGAGATGACGATCGACCATGCAAGCGGCTTCGGTGGGCGCTCCGGCTTCGGCGAGCAGCCGGCGCTGCTGATCATCGACATGAACAACGCGTTCACCGACCCGGCGTCGCCGCTCGCGTGCGACCTCGACAGCGTCGTCGAGGCGATCGCGCAGCTGCTGGACGGGAGCCGCCGCGCCGGCATCCCCGTCGTCTACACCAACGTGATCATGGACGCGGGCTCGCAGCAGGCCGCCAAGGCGTTCATCGACAAGATCCCCGTGCTGACGTTCATGGCGCCCGGCACCCGCTGGATCGAGATCGACAGCCGCATCGCCCCGCTCCCCGACGAGGCCGTGATCGTCAAGAACTTCGCCTCGTCGTTCTTCGGGACGGCGCTCTCGTCGCTGCTCGCCTCGGCCGGCTGCGACAGCGTGATCGTGACGGGTGCCTCCACCTCCGGGTGCGTGCGCGCCAGCGTCGTCGACTGCCTGCAGCACGGCTACCGCCCGTTGATCCCGCGGGAGGCCGTCGGTGACCGCAACCAGGCCGCCCACGAGGCGAACCTGTTCGACATGGACGCCAAGTACGGCGACGTCGTCAGCCTGGCAGAGACCCTCGACTACCTGGAGGCCCTCAGTGCCGCGCACGCTCGCTGAGAAGATCCTGCTGGCGCACTGCGACGCCGACGACATCGCCATCGGCGATCTGATCATGGTGCGCTGCGACATCGTGATGGCGAACGATGTGTCGGGGCCGGTCGCGTTCCGCGCGATGGCCGAGATGGGGATCGAGAAGGTGTTCGACCCCGACAAGGTGATCATGGTCGCCGACCACTTCATGCCGGCGAAGGACGCGGTCTCGGCAGCCCAGCAGCGGCGCCTGAAGGAGTGGTCGCAGGCTCACGGCGTCCACTTCTACGACCAGGGCCGCGGCGGCATCGAGCACACGGTGATGGTCGAGGAGGGCTTCGTCGTGCCGGGCGCGGTCGTCGTCGGCGGCGACTCGCACACGTGCACCCACGGCGCGCTGGGCGCGTTCGGGACGGGCCTCGGCTCGACCGACATCGCGGCCGCGCTGGCCTTCGGCGAGTTCTGGCAGGGTGTGCCCGCGACGATCCTCGTCAACATCACGGGCGAGAAGCGGCGGTTCGTGACGGGCAAGGACATCATCCTTGCGGTGATCGCGCAGACCGGCGTGGCGGGCGGCACCGACAAGGTGCTGGAGTTCGTCGGGCCCGGGGCGGAGGCGCTCTCGATCGATGAGCGGCTGGCCGTCGCCAACATGGCGGTCGAGGCCGGCTCGGAGACGGGCATCTTCCCCGCCGACGAGACGACCCGCGCCTACCTCGAGGGCCGCGCCCGCACTGCGTGGGAGCCCGTCCGCTCCGATCCCGGCGCCGAGTTCGCGCAGACGATCCAGATCGACCTCGACGGGCTCGACCCGCTGATTGCGATGCCGCACCTGCCGGGCAACGTCGAGCGGGTCGCCGACGTCACCGGCAAGAAGATCGACCAGGTGTACATCGGCAACTGCGGCAACGGCACGATTACCGACCTGCGCCAGGCCGCCGAGATCTTCCGCGGCCGCACCGTGCACCGCGACGTGCGCGCGATCATCGTGCCGGCCAGCCAGCGTGTGTACCGGCAGGCGCTCGACGAGGGTCTGCTCGGCGTGTTCGTCGACGCCGGGCTGATCGTCTCGACACCGACCTGTGGCGCCTGCTTCGGCGGCGGCAACGGCGTGCTCGCCGCCGGTGAGGCCGCGCTCACCACCACCAATCGCAACTTCAAGGGCCGCATGGGCTCGGGCGAGGCCGAGGTGCACCTCGCGAACGCCTGGGTCGCGGCGGCGGCAGCGGTCGCCGGCGAGATCGTCAACCCCGCCGACGTCCTGTAGAGAGGAGTGGCCATGATCCTTTCCGGCAACGCCGTGTGCGTCCGCGGCGACAACATCGACACCGACGTGCTGTACCCCGGCTCGTACCTCAACACCGAGGATCCGCAACGCATGGCCCTGTTCCTGTTCGAGGGCCTCGACCCGAAGATCCGCGAGGAACTCGTCGGCGACACCGTGCTCGTGGTGGACGACAACTTCGGGTCGGGCTCGTCGCGCGAGCACGTGCCGCAGGCGATCCGGGCGAACGGCATCACCTGTGTCGTCGGCAAGACGTTCGCGCGTATCTTCTACCGCAACTGCTTCAACCTGGGGGTGCCGGCAATCGTGTGCCCGGAGGCGTCGGCGGCGGCGACGAAGGGCTCGCAGATCACCGTGGACACCGCTGCAGGGGTGGTCACGGTCGACGGCCAGGCGTTTCAGGCGAAGCCGATCCCGCCGTTTATGCTCGACATGCTCACGGCCGGCGGCCTCGTGCCGTGGTCGAGGCGGCGGTCGGCGTAGAGGCGGGGCGGGCGGCGTAGGGGCGTTTGGCGAAACGCAGCGTGCGTCAGCCGCCGCTGAAATTCTTCGCGGAGTTGTAGAGGAACAGTCCGACCAGACCGACGAGGTTGGGCAGGAGGGCGACCAGCCCTGCGATGTTGTGGCCTGTCGCGAGGAGAATGATTCCGCCGAGCGACACGATGATCGCAAGGGTGGCGGCGACGATCTGCCCGCGCGACTGATTCTTGACGCCCGCCTCAACCACGCGGCGCTCAAGCGAACGTCGTTGGCGAGACTCTTCTTCCCAACTCGTGACGATCCGCTCACCGAGACCGGGCATGACTTCGTTGTATTCACGGAGGGTGGCGGGAGACGGGAGCGGACCGCTGTGGTAACTCGCCGCAACCTGCAGGAAGGTGCCAAGGGTCTGTCCCCCGCGATCGACTACGGTCGCCTCTTCAACCTCGCGACGAGCATCAAACGGTGCAGGCCAGATGGCCGGTGGCCCGCCTGGCTCCTCCGCGCTCATCTGCTGATGCGAAACTCGTCGCGATCGAACATCGCGCTCTGCCCATGGTGAGCCTCGGCAGGCTCATCGCGAGGCTCAATGCCGTTGTCTCGAAGGATCCGGTAGTAGGCGCGCCGGAAGTCGCGGGCTACGAACTCGTAGTCCGCTGCGAGCATCACTTGATCCGCTTCGGGCCGAAATCGTCGTTTGTCCCACCACTTGGTAGTGGCGAGGAAGTCAAATACGCTGCCGGCACCACTCAGCGACGATGGCTTGTCGATCCACCCGTAGATGCGCTTCGGCCGTTGATAGCTGACAAATACGTTTGTCATGCAAGAGATCATAGTTCAGCAAGATCATGGGGCAAGCGTGATGGCACGAGCACGGCTGAGCGTCTGCACGAGCCGGGCGAGCATCGTGAGGTCGGCGGGAAGTTTGACACGTACTAGGCCACGGACACGAAGCGGTGCGAGGCCGTAGTCATGCTTCAGGAGGCCGAACTCGCGCTCGACGGCGGCACGCCCACGGTAGAGGCGCTTCGACTCGTCCGACCCGCAGGGGATGGTTCTGCCCGACTAGCGACGTAGCTGGAGGTGCGCGTGATCGCACGGTCACCTTCCACTTCCAGCAGGCGTTTCGCCAAACCCTCCCAGGGGGAGAGCGGCGCGGGTGCGCCGAGGGGCGTGGCCGCCTGGACCGGCCGCGCTGGTGCGCCGTCCGGGGCGGGCCTACGTCTTCTTGCCGGGGTTGAGCAGGCCCTTCGGGTCGAACAGCCGCTTGACCTCGCCGTGCAGGCGGTAGGCCGCGGGGCTGAGCTGCGCCTCCAGGTGGCCGGCCTTGAGGCTGCCGAGGCCGTGCTCGCCGCTGATCGACCCGCCCAGCGCGACGGCGAGGGCGAAGAGCTCGGCGGCAGCACGCTTGACCGTGGCAATCTCGCCCTCGGGGTCGAGGCGCGGCAGCAGGAAGTTGGAGTGGAGGTTGCCGTCACCGGCGTGGCCCCACGAGCACGCCTCGAGGCCGTGGCGGCGGCCGATCTCGATCGTCGCCTCGATCGCCTCGGCGAGCCGGTCGGTGGGCACGACGATGTCTTCGCCCGCCTTGCCGCCGAGCCGCGTGGCGACCATGCCCGAGACGAGCTCGCGCCAGCGCCAGAGCTCCGCGATCTCGGCCTTCGCCTCGGGCGCGTGGACGGCGAGCGCACCGTCGGCGAGCGCCTCCAGCACCTCGGCGCGCAGGCGGAGGGCCTCCTGGGCGGAGCCGTCGGCCTCGGCGATGACCAGGAAGCCGGCGCCCGCGGGGATGCCCGGGCCGCCCCCCGGGCCGCCGCCGGGAAACGCGTGGCCCGAGGCGACGAGCGTCCCCGCGTCCAGGTACTCGAGCGCGGCGACGGCGAGGCCGCTGCCCATCACCGTCTCGAGCGCGGCGCAGCCGGCGGCCGTGTCGCGGTAGAAGGCGGCGACGGGCAGGAACGCCTCGGGCGCCGGGATCAGCCGCAGCCACACCGAGGTGATGATGCCGAGCGTTCCTTCGGAGCCGATCAGCAGGCTCTTCAGATCGTAGGCGGCGACGTCCTTACGCTGGGCGCCGCCGATGCGCAGCAGGTCGCCCGGTGGTACGACCGCCTCGACGCCCGTGACGTAGGCGCCGGTGACGCCGTACTTGAAGGCGTGTGGCCCGCCCGCGTTGGTGGCGACGTTGCCGCCGATCTGTGACAGCTCGGCCGCGCCCGGGTCGGGCGGGAAGTAGAGGCCGCTCTGGCGCACGATGCGCCGCAGGTCGCCGGTGCGCACGCCGGCCTCGACCTCGATCCGCCACTGCAACGGGTCGAACGAGCGGATGCGCGTCAGCCGCTCCAGCGCCAGCACGACGCCGCCGTCGGGCATCGCGCCGCCCGCGTAGCCGGTGCCGCCGCCGCGGGGCGTCACCGGGATGCCGCGCGCGTAGCACCAGGCCAGCACAGCCCCGACCTCCTCGGGCGACCCCGGCAGCGCCACCGCGTCGGCGCGGCCGCGCAGGCCCCACGTCTGGGCGGCGGCATCGACGAGGTACTCGGACGCGGTGCCCGGCCGCACGTTCTGCGGCCCGCCGACGAGGGCGGCGAGGTCGTGCTCGAGGGCCGCCTGGTCGCCGACGAGGGCAGCCTGGTCGCGGTCGAGGGCCGTCTGGTCGCGGTCGCTGGGGGAGGCTGTGCCCGTCATGGCCCGGTGTTGAGCCGCTCTTCCTCGGCCTGCCAGGCGGAGAGGCCGAGCAGCTCGTTCAGCTCGCCGAAGTCGATGATGCGGTCGAGCATGCCATCGGTCGAGCCGTCGGTGCGCAGCAGCTTCGCCAGCTCCCGCGCCGACTGCGCCGCCGCAAACAGGGCGGCCGACGAGAACAGCGCGATCGCGTAGCCCAGCTCGCCGGCCAGGCGCAGGTCGAGCGGCGGTGTCTTGCCGCGCTCCGAGATGTTGACGAGCAGCGTGCCGGGAACGCCGGCACGGATCGCGCGCAGCTCGTCGTAGGAGCGTGGAGCGTCGGGGAAGAGGACGTCGGCGCCGGCGGCCGCGTACGCGTTGAGCCGGTCGATCGCGTCGTCCAGCCCGGTGACGGCGATCGCGTCGGTGCGGGCCACGATCACGGTGTCGGGGTCCCGGCGCGCCGCGACGGCGGCCCGCACCTTGGCCACCATCTCGTCCAGTGGGATGACCCGCTTGCCCTCCATGTGGCCGCACCGCTTGGGAAACACCTGATCCTCGATCTGGATGCCGGCCGCACCGGCGCGCTCGTACTCGCGCACCGTGCGCGTCACGTTGATGAGGTCGCCGAAGCCGGTGTCGGCGTCCGAGATGACCGGCACCGCCACCGCACCGGCGACGCGCTGCACGTGGTCGACCAGCTCGGTCTGCGTGACGAGCCCGATGTCGGGGAGCGCCCAGTTGGCGGCCGCCGCCGAGTAGCCGCCGGTGTAGACGGCCTCGAAGCCCTCTAGCTCGAACAGGCGGGCAGTGAGCGCGTTGTACGCCCCGGGTAGAAGCAACGGCTCGCCCGTGGCGAGCCGCTCGCGAAGGCGGCGGGCGGCGGTCATGCCGGGCAGCCTACCGCCGACGGCAGGGCGCGCCCGGCGGTGGTGATGTGGCCCGGCCCGCGCCGCTACAGCTTGTCAGGCGAGGCGACGAGCTCACAGATTGCGGCCTCGAAGTTCGCCGGCATGCCCTCGGCCGGCCGGTGCCCCCAGCTCGCCGCCCAGCTCGCCGCGAAGCCGGCCGCCCGCGGGTTGCCCAGCAGCTGCTCGACTCCGTCGGGGCCGTCCACGAACATCAGGTCGAAGTCGGTCCACCACTCCGTGCCGACGATGTCGCTCGTGCGCCACCAGTTCGACGAGGTCGTCAGCTCGGGCACCTCGTCGCTGTTGAAGAAGGGGTTGTCGACGTCGCGGACATACGCCTCGTAGCCGCGTGCGGCGGCGTCGTGCGCGCGCACGTAGGGCAGGAAGATCGCCCATTCGCTGCGCACGTCGAATCTCTGCCCGGCGAGCTCCTTGCACAAGACGATGTGGTAATTGACCTGCTGGTCGACGGCGCGCGGGTCGCGGCCCCACTGCTCGCTCCACTCCTCGACGAAGGCGGCGACAGCGGGGTTGCCCCAGATCTTCTCGATCGCGGCCTCGCCCTCGATGTACATGAGGTCGAAGTACGTGAACGACTGGACGCCGTTTTTGTTCGCGTGGATCTTCCAGTTCTCATAACGGACGATGCCCGGCACGGCGTTGAAGAACGGGTTGTCGACCGTTCGTAGCCAGTCCTCGTAGCCGAGCGCGCCGGCGTCGGCGCGCGGCGTGTATGTGAGGAAGAACATCGTGTCGGACGGGGACTTGCTGGGGTGCGCTGCCATGGCCGGCTCCTGCTCGATCGAGGTGTGCGAAGACCCTAACGCGTCCCGGGCGGCCGTGTGGCGCCGGGCGCGAGAGAGCGGGTGCTCAGCCTGCGACGACCAGCCCGACCGGGCAGCTCACGCCCGTGCCGCCGATCCCGCAGTAGCCGTTCGGCACTTTCGAGAGGTACTGCTGGTGGTAGTCCTCCGCGTAGTAGAACGGCCCGGCGGGCTCGACGTCGGTGGTGATGCGGCCATGGCCGGCGCGGGCGAGCGCGCCCTCGTAGGCGGAGCGCGACGCCTCGGCAGCGGTGCGCTGCTCGTCGCCGAAGGTGTAGATCGCCGACCGGTACTGCGTGCCGACGTCGTTGCCCTGCTGCATGCCCTGGGTCGGGTCGTGCGCCTCCCAGAAGACGCGCAGGAGCTCGCTGTAGCTCGTCAGCGTGGGGTCGAAGACGACGAGCACGGCCTCGGTGTGGCCGGTCTGCCCGGAGCAGACCTCTTCGTAGATCGGGTTCGGGGTGGTGCCGCCGGCGTAGCCGACCGCCGTCGTGAAGACGCCCTGCTGCCGCCAGAAGATCCGTTCGGCGCCCCAGAAGCAGCCGAGCCCGAACACGGCCTGCTCGAGGCCGGCTGGGAACGGCGCCTGGAGCGGCGTGCCGAGTACGTCGTGGGTGCCGGGGGCGGCCAGCGCTGTCGTGCGGCCGGGCAGCGCGTGGGCCGGGTCGACCAGCTGCGTCCTGGTGAGACGGGAGAAGAGGCTCATGCCGGAAGGGTACGCGCGGGCGTGGTTGTGGCGCCGCCCGCGCGCCCCGAGTTCAGACTCTGTTCAGGAGCCTCCGCCGGCCATGCCACTCAGGTCGGGCTGGATGAC
>JANXXF010000334.1 GCA_025350775.1 Actinomycetes bacterium | reverse complement strand
CCGCTCACCAGATGTTGCCGGCGCCCGGCGTATAGCTCGACGCGACCACGGAGTTGGCGATGAGGGTGTCCACCTTCAGCACGCCCGACGCCTCGACGAGGGCGGCGTTGAAGCGCACCTTCGCCGCGGTGATGTCGATGTTCGAGCCGCCCTGAATCGAAATCTTGCCGGCCTCCAGCCGCACGCTGCAGCCGAAGCCGTCGCTGATCAGGACTGCGCCGTCGCCGCGCAGCTCGACCATGTTGCCGCCCTCGGTCGTGAGCGTCAGCGCGTGCCCGTCCGCCCTGCCGAACCTGAGGCGCGCGCCGGCCGGGCTCTCGATCACCCACTCACCCTCGCCCGACTCGGGCGGACCGTCCTTGCCCGACCACAGCGCCCCGACGACGACCGGCTGACGCACGTCGCCGCCCTGGAACGCCACCACCACCTCGTCGCCGCGGGCCGGCGGCAGCCAGGCGCCACGCCCGTCGCCGGCACCGGGAGCGGCAACGCGCGCCCACACCGCCAGCTCGTCGTCGAACGCGGGCAGGCGCACCTTGACCCGCCCGCTGCCGTCGGGATCCTGCGTGTCGACGACGACGCCGATCGCGACGCCGTGCCGGCGCCCGTCCGGGCTGCGCTCCATCACGCCCTCCCGGTCCCGGGCCGCTCGACCACGAATTCGCTGCGCAGGCCGCTGGCCCCGTCGAACAGGTGCACGACCTCGACAACCGTGTACTTGCCGGAGAAGAGCGGCCCGATCCCGTCGAGCCTGACGGTCGAGCCGACTCGCAGCCGCGCATCGGTGTCGGCGCTGCCGCGGCCGGTGACGAAGCGGCGCGCCGCCCGCAGGTAGTCCGCCTCGGCGCGGGCGCGCACCTCGTCGCCGGTCGGGCCGGCCTCGGCGAGGCGCTCCTGGCGGCTGCCGAAGGCGCTGTTCAGGATCGAGGCGCCCGACTCGTCGTTGCCGAGCTCGGAGCGGAGCACGCTGTCACCGACCTCCTCGAGCAACCCGGTGCCGGCCTGCTCGTCCCAGCCGGTCGCCGCGAGCGTCGTCCGCTGCCCGGCCAGGTCGGCGAGCACGGTAAACGAGCGCAGGCCCTGGTAGAGCCGCAGCCGCAACGGCGCCGTCGCGCGGCGGGGCCGCTGGCGGGCCTTCAACGTCGTTCCCTCGACCCAGATCTCGCCGCCGCAGGCGCGGGCGCGGTCGTAGACGAACGCGAGGTCGCTGCGGTCGGCCTGGACGAGCGCGCGGTAGGTCGGCCCGGGCAGGTCGACATCGGCCTGGAGGCCATGCTCGGACGCGATCCGCTGCACGACGTCGGCATCGGACACGTTCTCGAACGACCGGTTGCGCCGGGTCATCCGGAGATCCTGGAGCCGGTCCTCGGCGAGCGCCGTCAGCGTCGGCGCCCCGTCGGCGGGGAAGCCCGCCTCGAGCCCGGAGATCCGGCCGTCAAAGAGCACGCCGTCGCCCAGCGTGATGCGCAGCGCCTTCCCGAAGTCGAGGCTGCTCCGGTCGTGCCAGCGCAGCCCCTGGTCGCCCCACGCGGCGAAGGTCGCCTCGCAGCGGGCCATGCCCTCGACCCGGCTCTCGATGCGTAGCGCGAGCAGCCCGCCGCCGAGGTCGCCTTGCAGCTGGCCGTCGACGAGCACCGACGGGCGCAGCGCCGAGAGCGCCGCAGCCTCCTGCTGTGTTGCCGCGGGCCGGTCGCTGCGCCGAGCCTTGAGCCACGACGGCGCGACAAGGCGCGCCAGGGTGCACTTCCGGCGCAGCGGCAGGCGCTCGGGTGGGATGATCGGCGGCGGCATCAGTCGGCGCTGAGCCGCGCCTCGCGCTCGCTGCGGACGCGGGTGACGCGCTCGATCTCGTGCTCCAGGTCGAGCGGCCGCAGCTGCGCAGGCGTGGCAGGCACGGCGGCGGGCGTGGCGGAGCCGGAGGCGTCGGCAACGACCTCGAGCTCGTTGATCACAACAGGCATCGGCAGACGCTGACAGCCGGGGCGGACGGTGGGTCAGGTCTCCGCACGTCAGCGACGTGATCCGGAGCGGTGGGCGCTGCCGTCAGTCGATCAGTACGGCGTTGGGGGTGGACGCCGCGAGCTTCCGGTCAGCAGTGATCAGCGGTACGTCGAGCGCCTCCGCAAGCTCGACGTACGCGGCGTCATAGGGAGTCAGGTCGCGGTCGACGGCGATGTCGAACGCCGCCGGGAACAGCATCGCGAGCGGAACGACAGTCACCGCTCGCTGAAGATCACCGAGCGCCTCACGCACATCAGCGGTGCTGAACTCACCCCGGCGCGCGTACCGAAGGAGGCTGTTCGCGACCTCCGCGAGGATCAGGTCGGGCGCAAGGATCTCCGACCGCGCCAGCCAGGCGTCTCTGAGGATCTCGCCGGCCGCACTGCTCCCGGTGTGGAACCTGACGAACGCGCTGGCGTCGAGGACAACCGACTCAGCGGTTGTCACGGTCGTCCCGGATCAGATTCTCCGGCCGTGGCGAATCCGGCTTCAGCGCTGCCTGCATCCGTGCGCGCCGAGCTTCGAACCGCGCCCACCATTCGGGATCGCCCCGCCACTCACGCTTCTCGCCCTGGAGGCGGGTGATCACCTCGGCGTTGAGCGAGCGCCCGTTCGCGAGCGCACTCCGCCGCAGCTCGTCGTACACATCGAGCGGGACGTTCCTGATGTAGAGCGTCGCCACGAACAGTTCCATGCTAGCAGTCTGCTAGCAGTCACCCTTGCGCGCAAGACGCTCGTTCAGACACGTCTTCTCCCGCGCCCGCCGAAGGGTGAAGCCCGCGCCCGCCTCACGGCGGACGCGGCACACTACGCTGCTGGTGTCTTCTTCTTGCGCCAGAAGAACACCACCGCGACGATCGCGGCGACCATGGCGGCGAAACCGGACTTTTTCTTCATCTCTGCTCCCTCCTGTACGCAAATCGAGTTTGTAGGACGAGTATACGCCGTGGGTACCGCGATCCCTCGCTACTTCTTCCGCTTCGGCGGCAGGTGGATCGCACGGCCGAGCGCGACGAGCCCGGCCTCCTTGATCGCCTCGGCGAGGGTCGGGTGCGGCGCGATGCCGTCGGCGATCGTCTCGACCGTGGCCTCGGCGTCGAGCGCGACCACACCGACCTCGATCAGGTCGGTGACGTGCGGGCCCACCATCACGAGGCCGAGCAGCTCGCCGTACTTCGTCTCGTGGATCGACTTCACCCAGCCGATCGTCTCGTTCATCATCGCGGCACGCGCGTTCGCCAGCAGGGGGAACACACCGACGGCGACGTTCTCGGTGCCGTACTCCTCGCGGGCCTGCGCCTCGGTGAGGCCGACGCCGGCGATCTCCGGGTCGGTGTAGATCGGGCGGGGCACAGCGACTCGCGGGTCGATCGTGGCGTGATGGCCCATGGCGTTCTCGGCGGCGACCTCGCCCTCGCGGAACGCGGTGTGCGCGAGTTGCCAGTGGCCGGCGACGTCGCCGACCGCGAAGATGCCAGGGACGTTGGTGCGGCGCTGCTCGTCGGTGGCGATGCCCTTGCGGCTGTCGTGCGCGACGCCGGCGGCCTCCAGGCCGAGGCCCGCAACGAGCGGCACACGGCCGACGGCGACGAGCATCAGGTCGGTGCTCACCGTCTCGCCCTCGCCGAAGTGGACGACGAGCTCGGAGCCCGTGTCGACCACCTTCGTGCACTGCTTGCCGAGGTGCAGCGCGATGCCGCGCTTCTTGAACTGCTTGGCCAGCTCGGTGGCGGCGTCGTCGTCCTCGGCCGGGATCAGCCGCGGCAGCATCTCGACGATCGTCACCTCGGAGCCGAAGCGGCTGAAGATCGAGGCGAACTCGGCGCCGATGATGCCGCCACCCAGGATCACCAGGCGCTTCGGCACCTCGGTCTGGGCGAGCAGCCCGGTCGAGTCGATGCAGCGGGGCGAGTCGAGGCCCTCGATCGGCGGGCGGGCCGGCATGGCGCCGGTCGCGATGATCGCGCTCTTGAAGGTGACCGTCTCACCGCCCTCGACCTGGATCGTCGTCGGCCCGGTGAACGTGCCCCGGCCCTTCACCCACTCGACCCCGTTCGCCTTGAGCAGCCCGGCGACGCCGCTGGTGAGGCCTGCGACGACGCCGGCCTTCCAGGCGTTGGACGCGGGGAAGTCCAGCTTCGCCTCGCCGACCCGGACGCCGAGCTTCGGGAAGGTCTCCTCCGCGTCCTTCAACGCATGCGCGGTCTGCACCCACGCCTTCGTCGGGATGCAGCCGACGTTCAGGCAGGTGCCGCCCAGCGTCGGGTCCTTCTCGATGCAGACGACCTTGGCGCCCAGCTGGGCGGCGCGGATCGCGGCCGAATACCCACCGGGGCCGCCGCCGAGCACTGCAACGTCAACATCCATACGCCTCGATCTCCCTTGGTTCCTTGACCCTCATACCCTATCCGCACACCCTGGGGGCACCGATTCCCCCGTATGGGGGGTGAGCACGGCGAGGCGCGCCGCCGATCCCAGGGAGTGTGGAAAAGACTGCCAAGCACGCAGGCCTGCGGAAGGCGCTGCCACTCGTGATCGGGCTCGCCACGGTCGGCGGGTTCTCCGTCGCCATTCAGCGCACCGGCGCGAGCCTGGGAGCGGCGACCTCCCCCCACTGGGCCCCGCTCGCCGGCGCCTTCGCGATCTCGGCCCTCGTGCAGCCGCTGCGAGCGCTGGCGTGGGCCTCCGCGCTGGGCGAGCGGATGTGCTTCCGCTCGATCTTCGCGGCCAGCTCGGTCGGCTCGTTCCTCGACACGATCCTGCCCGGCCGGCTCGGCGAAGCGTCGAAGATCGCCGTGCTGCGCGTAGCCTCGGGCGGCGGCAAGCAGTGGCCGGGCGCGGCCCGCGCCGGCGGCGCTCTCGTCACCTCGCTGCTGCTCGAGGCCGTCGCCTTCGCGCTCGTGGGTGCGCTGGCCGCCCCGTTCCTGCCCTTGCCGGTCTGGGCGAAGCTCGCCGTCGTCGGGAGCTGCCTGCTGGCGATCGCCGGCATCGCCGCGCTCTCCCTGCTCCACCGGACGGTCGGCGCGCGACTGCCGAAGCTGCTCGCGAGCTTCGTCGCCGGGGCCGCCGCGCCGCTGCCGGTTCTCGTCAAGGGCGGGCTGATCATGCTCACCACCTGGATCGCACGCTGGTTCGCGCTGCTGCTCGTCCTCCATGCCTACGGCGTACAGGTCGGCATGGGCGGCGCCCTGCTGTACATGGTCGTGACCGGCCTCGCCAACGTCGCGCCGCTGCTGCCCGGCAACGCCGGGATCTACCAGGGCGCCGCCGTCGGCGTGCTCGCCGTGCTCGGCCACGCGGGCTCGGGCCCGATCGCCGTGAGCCTCGCGGCGCCGATCGTCGGCTCGCTGGCGACGGCCGCCGCCGCCTTCATCGCGCTCGCCCTGTTCGGCCGGCGCTTCCGCGAGGTGTCGCGGGCAGCCCTGCGCGGCCGGGCGGCCACGGCCGGCGCGGCAGTCTAGCCCTACCTCGCGCCTACCCGGGGCCTGGCGACCACCACAGCAGGCCCTCGGCGTCGTAGGCGGCAACCACGACGGCCTCGGCGGCAGCGGCGAGCGCGTCGAGGTCGGCCTCCACCAGCCGGGCGAACGGCCCCCAGCCCGCCGGATCGGCGGCGACCACGAACCCGTTCGTCGGGTAGCCCGAGGTGGCCGACCCCAGCAACTCCGTTAGCGCCGCCGCGTCGAGCGCCGCGGTCACCGGCCGCCAGTGGTACACGTCGTTGCCGCACAGGAAGACCCGGTCGCCATGGTCGGCCAGCACGGGGTCTCCGGGCGGGCTCAGCTCATCCTCGATCACGAGGAGCCTTCCGCCTGCCGCGGCAGCGGGCGCGAGCATCGCCGCCAGCGCCTCGACGGCCCCGGCGAACGAGCCCTCCACCCCCTCCTCGAGCGCCTCGCGCGACCCGAGCGTCGCCCCCGTGACCGCGGGCAGCGCGCCCGCGAGCGCCCGCACCTCGCCTGTTGCCCCGGCCCCGCACGCGGCCGCGGCAGCCGCCGCCGCTACCCGCGCAGACAGGCCGAGCCCGTCCGCCAGCGACTCCCTCACCCAGGCGCGAGCAGCGCCCTCGACCGGCGGCGCCGCCGGCAGCGCGCGCCCACCGCCGGCCGCGCCCCCACCGCCCGTCCCACCCTGCCCGCGCGCCACTATGCGGGGTACGGCACGTCCGGGGACTCCTCGGCGGCGTTCGGGTCGTCGAGCCAGTCGCCGATGCCGTTGCGCCCGAAGAGGATGAGGCAGCCGGTCGCCGACTCCGGGCCGGGCTCGTGGCCGTGCAGCGAGCCCGGCGGCATCCCGACGAGAAATACCTGCGCGTGCCCGTCGGGGAAGCGCGAGAGGGTCTTCAGCTTGCAGCCCTTGAGGCCGGGGAACTCCTCCCACTGCAGCTCGCGCGTGTCGAGCAGCGTCGCGTCGGGCCGGTCGTAGATGACGCCGTTGCCCTGCGTCGTGGCCATGGTGGTGTCCTCCTCCGGGGCTGGGTCTCGCTGCGGGGACGCTATCCCGTTTCGGGCACGGCGCACAACTCGCCCCGCGGCGCAGGCCGGCTAAGCGACGGCGGCACGGCCCCCGCGTGCGTCGAGCAGCGCCTCCAGCGCGGTGGCGTCGAGCGGCCGGGAGAAGAGAAAGCCCTGGCCGCAGAGGCAGCCGAGACCCTGCAGCTCGACCTCCTGCTCGCGCAGCTCGATGCCCTCGGCGATCGTCTGCAGCTCGAGCACCGCGCCCAGGTCGACGATGGCGCGCGAGAGCGCAGCCTCCTCGGGCAACTGTCGGCCGAGCCCGGCGACGAACGGCTTCGCGATCTTGAGGATGTCGGCGCGGAAGCGCGAGAGGTAGAGCAGCGACGAGTAGCCGGTGCCGAAGTCGTCGATCGCGAGCCGGATGCCGAGCTCCTTGAGGGCGTGGAGCCGCTCGATCACGGCGTCGCCCTCCTGCATGACGACGGTCTCGGTGATCTAGAGGATCAGCGTCGACGGCTCGATGCGGCCGGTGAACGCGTCGCGCACCTCGTCGACGAGCTCGGCGCCGGCCGCCTCGTCCGAGGAGGTCAACGCGGCGATCCGGTGCAGGAGCTCGTCGGCCAGCGCGTCCGTGCCGGCGGCCCCGTTGCTGGTGGCGGATCACCCCGGGGTGATCTGCCAGGAGGCTCGGCGCTGGAGGTCCGGCGGCGGTATCCGCCTCGGGGCCTGACCCGCCCGACGCGCGCCCGCCAGGGCAGGCAGCCCCTAGAGCCGCCCGGCGTCGACGATCCGCTTGAGGAACTGCCGCGTGCGCTCCTCCTGCGGGTCGGCGAAGATCTGCGCAGGCGACCCCTGCTCGAGCACCAGACCGCCGTCGAGGAAGCAGACCCGGCTCGCGATCTCCCGGGCGAAGCCCATCTCGTGCGTCGCGAGCACCATCGTCATCCCACCCGCCGCGAGCTCGCGAATCACGTCGAGCACCTCGGAGACGAGCTCGGGGTCGAGGGCACTCGTGATCTCGTCGAGCAGCAGCAGCTCCGGCTGCATCGCCAGGGCGCGCACGATGGCGACGCGCTGCTGCTGGCCGCCCGACAGGCGGTCGGGGAACCAGTCGCGCTTGTCGGCGAGGCCGAAGCGGACGAGCAGCTCCTCGCAGCGCGCATCCGCCTCGGCGGCCGGCAGCCCGAGCACCTTGCGCGGCGCGAGCGTCACGTTGCGCAGCACGGTCATGTGCGGGAACAGGTTGAACGACTGGAAGACGATGCCGATGCGGCGCCGCACGCTGTCGACGTCCACCCCGCGCCCGGTGATCTCGGTGCCGAGCACGTGGATCCGCCCGGCGTCGATCGGCTCGAGCAGGTTGACGCAGCGCAGCAGCGTCGACTTCCCCGAGCCCGACGAGCCGATCAGACAGACGACCTCGTGCTCGGCGACGGCGAGGTCGATGCCGCGCAGCACCTCCAGCCGCCCGAACGACTTGTGGACGCCTTCGAGCCGGAGGGCGTCGGCGGGCGCGGCCGCCCGGCCGGACGCCACCACCCCGTCCGTCCCGCTCACCCGAGCGCCCCGGCCGACTGGCGCCGCCGGCGGTCGCGGTTGAGCAGCCAGTCCGTGAAGCGCGCGAGCGGGATCGTGATGGCGACGAAGAGCAGCGCCGTGGCCAGGTACGGCGTGAAGTTGAACGTCGCGGCGACGTCGATCTGCGACTGCCGGAACGCCTCGACCGTGCCCAGCAGGGCGATCAGCGCCGTGTCTTTCTGCAGGCCGATGAAGTCGTTGAGCAGCGGCGGCACGACCCTGCGCACCGCCTGCGGCAGCACAACATGGCGCATCGACTGCGAGCGCGAGAGGCCGAGCGAGCGGGCCGCGGCATCCTGGCTCGGATGGACGGAGTCGATGCCGGCGCGGTACACCTCCGAGACGTACGCCGAGTAGATCAGCACGAGGCCGACGATGCCCCACACCACGGTCGAGGTCGGCAGCCAGGAGAGCTGCAGCGCGGGGGCGCCGAAGCCGAGGATGTAGATGACGAGGATCGTCGGGATGCCGCGGAAGATGTCGGCGTAGAGAATCGCGAGGGCGCGGATCGGGAAGAAGACCGGCCCCGGCAGCGAGCGCATAACGGCGATCGCCAGGCCGACGACGAGGATGAAGCCCTCTGCGATGCAGAAGATCTCGACGTTGGTGAGGAACGCCCGCGAGATCTCCGGCAGGCTCGACGTGAACTCGTGGCCGTCGAAGAAGGCGCGACGCACGGCCGGCCAGCCGGGCGAATTGACGATCACGACGACGATCACGGCGAAGAAGACGACCGTGCTCGCGAGCGCGACGACGACGCTCCGGCGGCCGTCGCCGCCGGAGGTCAGGCCGCCGAGGATCCTCGAGCCGCGATTGCCGCGGTAGGCGTCCAGCGCGTCGCTACTTCAGGATCGGTGCGCCGGCCGACTTCGCGAGCCACGTGCCGACGAGCTTCTTCAGCGTCCCGTCGGCGCGCATCGCCGCCAGCGCCCGGTCGACGCACGCCGTGACCGCGCTGCCCTTGCCCAGCACCAGGCCGAAACGCTCCTGCTGGCCGCCGACGGCGGGGAGCTGGCCGACGATCACGCCGTTGTCGATCTGCGCGGCGGTGATGTAGAACGCCGTCGGCAGGTCGACGACGAGGCCGTCGATCTGGCCGTTCTTGAGTGCCGTGACGCCGTCGTTGAGCGTGTCGTAGACGCCCGGGCCCGGCTTCGGCCGGATCACATCGGTGATCGCCCGGTAGCTCGTCGTGCCGATCGGCGCGCCCAGCTTGAACGCCTTCAGCGCGGCCACGCCGGCCGCCTTTGCGATCGGCTTGCCCTTCAACGCGACGACCGCCTGGGCGACGTCGTAGTACGACGCCGAGAAGTCGACGTTCTTCGCCCGCACCGGCGAGTACGACACCTGGTTGACAAAGAGGTCGAACTTCTTCCTGCCGGGCGCGAACGACTGCGAGAACGGGACGACCTTCCACATCACCTGGGCCTTGCCGAAGCCCAGCCGCTTCGCGACCTCGTACGCGACGGCCGACTCGTAGCCCTGACCCGTCGCCGGGTCGTCGATCTTCCACTTCGATCCCTTCAGCTCGCCACCACCGAACCATGGCGGGTACGCCGGGTTGTCGGTGCCGATCGTGAGCATGCCTTTCGTCACGAGGGGCAGGCCCGCCTTGTCGCAGCCGGCGGCGACGGCCGCGTGGCGCGCTCCGGCAGCTCCCGCCGCGGCGGCGAGCACGAGGGCGGTGAGGGCGACGACGGGGGCGATCAGAGCCTTGCGCATCTCGTTCTCCTTCGGAGGTTTCCGGCGGCGCAAGCCTAGCGCGCAGCCTCACGCGTCCGCTGCCGCGCGGCGTTCGCCATCGCCAGCTCGTCGCTCGACCAGTTGTTCCTGCCGGCCAGGGCGCCAGGGAAGAACGTCCGGTCGAGCAGGTCGAGCTGCTCGGGCGCGAGCCTGAGGGCGGCGGCCGCCGCGTTCTCCTCGATGCGGTGCAGCTTGGCGGTGCCCGGGATCGGCACGATGTCGTCGCCCCGCGCCAGCACCCAGGCCAGAGCCACCTGCGCGTTGCTCGCGCCGTGCTCGCGCGCCACCCTGGCGAGCACCTCGACGAGCGCCAGGTTCTGCTCGAGGTTTCCGTCCTGGAAGGTCGACAGCGTGCGCCGGAAGTCACCCTCGAACAGCTCGTGCTTCGAGTGGACGGTGCCGGTGAGCAGGCCGCGGCCGAGCGGGCTGAACGGCACATAGCCGATGCCCAGCTCGCGGGCGGTAGGGATCACCTCGGCCTCGTCGGCGCGCACGGCGAGCGAGTAGTCGTTCTGGACCGCGCTGATCGGGAACTCGGCGTGGGCGCGACGGATCTGCTCGGCGTTTACGTTGGAGATGCCGAGGTAGCGCACCTTGCCGGCGCGCACGAGCTCGCCCATCGCGCCGACTGTCTCCTCGATCGGCACGGCGGGGTCGGGCCAGTGGCTGTACCAGAGGTCGATGAC